>DATBQT010000077.1:0-3512 GCA_036560685.1 Acidimicrobiales bacterium | reverse complement strand
GGCGTGCTCGAGGTCACGGGAACGTGGGCGACGTTCACGCAGTGGCTCTTGGACCACACCAACACGTACACGCCGCCGATCTGACGGACCGGCGCGATCGCGCCGAAGTTGCTCTGGCAGACTGGCACGATGCCCCCGCTCAGTGAGGACCTCAAGTTCAGGGGCGTGATCCACCAGGTGACTGATGAGGCGGTCCTCGAGCGCCTGGACCACGGTGGGGTCTCGGGGTACATCGGCTTCGACCCGACGGCGCGGAGCCTCCACGTGGGCAACCTCCTCCAGCTCGTCACGCTGCGGCGCATCCAGCTCGCCGGCAACCGCCCCATCGTGGTCGCGGGCGGCGGGACGGGGCTCATCGGCGACCCGGGGGGGCGCGTCGACGAGCGCCCACTGCTGTCTGAGGCCGACCTCGCCAGCAACATCGCCGCGGTCCGCGAGCAGCTGACGAGCTTCTTGGACTTCTCCGAGGGCGCTGGCCCGACGCAAGCCGTCCTGGTCGACAACGCGACCTGGCTGCGCGAGCTCCGGCTCATCGACTTCCTCCGCGACGTGGGCAAGCACTTCACGGTGAACCAGATGATCGCCAAGGAGTCCGTCCGTTCACGGCTCGACCGCGCCGAGGGGGGCATCTCGTACACCGAGTTCAGCTACATGCTCTTGCAGTCCTACGACTTCTACCGGCTCCACGTCGACTTCGGCTGCGACCTGCAGATGGGCGGGTCGGACCAGTGGGGCAACATCACGATGGCGGTGGACCTCGTCCGCAAGCTGACCGGCGACCAGGCGTTCGGCCTCACGACGCCGCTGCTCACCAAGGCGGACGGCACCAAGCTCGGCAAGAGCACGGTCACCAACGAGAACGTGTGGCTGGACCGAACCATGACCTCGCCGTACCTGCTGTACCAGTTCTTCATGAACCTCGAAGACGAGGTGGTCGGCACGATGCTGCGACTGCTGACGTTCCTCGGTCACGACGAGATCCTCGAGCTCGAAGCAAAGGTGGCCTCCGCGCCGGGGGAGCGCGCCGCGCAGCGCCGACTCGCCTACGAGCTCGTGACGTTCGTGCACTCCTCGGCTGACGCCGACGCCGCAGTGGCGGCCTCCGAGGCGCTCTTCGACGAGGCGCTCTTCGACCTCGACCGCGAGACCCTTGAGGCGGTCACCGCCGACGTGCCGTCCACGTCGCTCGGGCGCGACGCGGTCCTCGGTGGCGTGCGCGTCGTCGAGCTCCTCACGTCGACCGGGGTGTGCTCGTCGCTGGGCGACGCGCGTCGCGCGATCGACCAGGGCGGCGTGTACGTGAACAACCGCAAGGTCGCCGACGTCGACGCGATCGTCGGACCCTCGGACCTGCTCTTTGACCGGTACGTGCTGCTGCGCCGCGGGAAGCGCAACCCGCACCTCGTCGTCGCGGGATGAGGCTGGTCGCGACCCTCTCGTGCGTGCTCGCCGCCCTCACGCTGGCCAGCTGCGGGAGCGCTCCGTCGCGATCGCACCAAGCCCAGGCCGCGGCTGCCCTCTCGTCGTGGGCGAGCGGCGCGAGCTTCGCCGCGGGGATCACGACGCTGCTCACTGACAGCACGACCGTGCGTGAGGCGATCGCCTCGCACGACGCCCCAAAGGTGCTGCACACGGTCTGCGTGGAGATGCTGGACGACGCCCAGGGCACCAACAACTACCTCCCGACGACCGACCCCCAATTGACCGCCCTGCTGTCGTCCGCCTATGACCAGCTCGTGAACGCCGCCAACGCCTGCTACGGCGGCACGGGCTCGGCGGCGGCACTCGCCGGTGCGGACCGCGAGCGCCATGCGGCGGTCGGGCTTCTCGTTGCGGCCGTGCTCCGCGAAGAAGAGGTCGTGGGCAGGTCGCTGCACGTCAAGGGCATCCCGTGACCGCGCTGCGGTTCGATGACACGCGCGACGAGGCCACGCGGCGGCGGCTCCTGTGGGCGATGCCGGCCGGCATCTACGTGCTGGGCTCGGCCGGATCCGCCACGGGCCCGTTCAACCTCATGACGCACAGCCTTGCGGTGCAGGTCGCCGTTGACCCATGCGTGCTCGCGGTGTCGATCGAGCGCGTCGCTCGAACCCACGGGCTCGTCGAGTCGTCAGGCGCCGCGTCGCTGTGCGTGCTTCGCCGCGACCAGCGTGCGCTCGTGCGCCGGTTCGTGAAGCCCGTCGACGACGTCGTCGTGGACGACGGTGGTGCCCCGGTGTCGATGGCGGGGGTCGAGGTCGCGGTCGCGCCGTCCGGCGCGCCGTACCTCGTGGACGCCGCGGGGTGCATGGACCTGGGTGTCATCGACCGGGTCGACTTCACGAGCCACACGCTCTTCTGCTGCGAGGTGCGCGCCGTCGCGGTCGCGCCCGCGGTGCTTGAGGGAACCGCGTCCGCGCGGATCGCAGAGATCCTCCGGATGGAGGACACGAAGATGAACTACGGGGGCTAGGTCTCGGTTTCGGACGTGCCCGTCGCCGCGGGGCGGAGGTCCACTCGGAGCACGAGGATGCCGTCTTCGATCTCGACGGACGCGTCGGCCAGCATCGCGTAGTCCTGGAAGTCCAGCGCCGCCTGTCGTGCGAATCGCTGGCGCTCGGGACCCTCGATCGGCGGGAGGCCACGTCGCTTGACCGCCTCTGCACGCTCGGCGAACCGCGCCACCATCTCGCTCGGGTCGAACTCCTCCGCCACGGCGGGAGTGTAGGGGTCGAGGTCGCACGTCGAAGTCCCCCACGGGCGCTTAAGTGTGCAAGCCTTCCCCTCGGAACGTGAGGAGGCCGACCGATGACGACCCCATTTTCTTCGCTGGAGGGGCCTGACGGCTCCCAGGCTGCGACCGCCGTCGCGGCGCCCGAGCCCGCTCCTGGTCGGCGCCCGCCTCGAGCGGTCGTGGCCGTCGTCGCGGTCGTCGCGGTCGTGGCGTTGGTCGCCACGCTGGCCGTCGCCCTCAGCGGCAAGAGCAACCCGACGATCGTCGGGCGGCCTGTCGGCTCGTACGTCGTGCTCTCTGCGCTCAGCGCCACCACAGCGAAGCAGACGGCGCACCTCTCGTTGTCCGAGACCGTCACGGTGGGTGGCCACACGATCCAGCTCTCCGGGAGCGGCGTCACCAACCTCGCACAGGGATCGACGGATGCCACGTTGAACGTCCCCGCGCTTGGCGCCTCGGTCCGCGTGATCGTGCTGCACCACGTGATCTACGAGCTGCTGCCCTCAGCCATCAACACGCATCCGACGCCGTGGGTCTCGGTGCACATCCCGAGGCTGACGCCGAGCTCGGGACTGGGATCGATCACCAGCGGAGGGGACCTGCTCGCGTCGCTGCGGCTGCTCGCGCACCGAGGGGACCAGGTCACGGACCTCGGCACGGCGAGCGTCGCTGGGGTCCCGACCACCCAGTACCAGGTCGTGATCACCCCGGCCGTGCTCAAGCGCCAGGTGTCTGCCGCGCACTTGCCGTCGTGGTTGAACTCTGGCCTCCAGGCGTTCTCGGGCTCGATCACCGAGAG
>DATBQT010000076.1:0-10818 GCA_036560685.1 Acidimicrobiales bacterium | reverse complement strand
GCGTACACGGCTGCCGTGGACGAGGTCCGCCCGCGCCTCGACGCCGGCTTCGTCCGACACGCGGCGAACACCGCCGGCGCGCTGTGGTCGCCCGATGCGCGCCTCGACCTCGTGCGCCTCGGCCTCGGGCTCTACGGGTACCTCCCACACCCGTCGATGGCGGGCGTCCTCGACGACGCCGGCCTCTCGGCGCTTCGGCCCGTGCTGTCGGTCAAGGCGCGCGTCTCGGCCATCCGGGACCTCGCCGCAGGCGCTCGGCCGAGCTACGGGCGCCGGCGCGAGCTCGGGCACGACGCGCGCGTGGCCACGGTCCCGGTCGGCTACGCCGACGGCTACCCGCGTGCGATGCTCGACGGCGACGCCCACGTGCTGATCCGGGGCATCCGCCGGCCGCTCGCCGGGGTGGTCACGATGGACCAGCTGCTCGTCGACTGCGCCGACGACCACGACGTCGACGTCGGCGACGAGGTCGTGCTGCTCGGCCGCCAGGGCGACGAGGTGATCACCGCGGACGAGTGGGCCGGGGCGCTCGGGACGATCAGCTGGGAGGTCCTCTGCGGCATCAAGCCGAGGATCCCCAAACTGCCCGTCGACGACTGACGCCGGTACGATCCACGCGATGGGCGAGGTCACCCTGGCGGTGCTCGCCGCCGACGCCGCGTCGTGCACGGCGTGCCGCCTGAGCGAGACGAGGACGACGGTCGTCTTCGGCGTGGGCGGGACCTCGAGCGGGCTGCTCGTCGTGGGGGAGGGCCCCGGCAAGGAGGAGGACCTTCGAGGCGAGCCCTTCGTCGGGCGGTCCGGCCAGCTGCTCGACCGCCTCGTCTACGAGGAGCTCGGCCTCACCCGCGAGTCCTTCTACATCGCGAACGTCGTCAAGTGCCGCCCTCCGGGGAACCGCGACCCTGCCGCCGACGAGGTCGCGGCCTGCGCGAGGTTCCTCGACGGCCAGCTCGCGCTCGTCGACCCCCGGGTCGTGGTCAGCCTTGGCAACGTCGCGACACGGCTCCTGCTCGGGACCGAAGAGGGCATCTCGTCCCTGCGCGGCCGCACGCATCCGTGGCGCGGCCGCACCCTCGTGCCCACGTTCCACCCCGCGTACGCCCTGCGCGGTGGGGGCGCGGTCGTCGCGCAGATGCGCGCGGACCTCGTCCGGGCCAAGCAGGCGCTCGCGGCATCGCGATGACGCGGCGCACGACGGTCACCTGCCGGAGCGTCGCCGAGACCGAGCAGGTCGCAGCGGCCCTCGCCGCGGTCGCGGCCCCGGGCCAGGTGCTCGTGCTCGCGGGCGGCCTGGGCGCTGGCAAGACCACGTTCGTGAAGGCGTACGCCGCCGCGCTCGGGGTCACCGCGCCCGTTACGTCGCCGACCTACACGCTCGTGCACGAGTACCCGTGCGCGCTCGGCGGACCCGTCAGGGTGCTGGCGCACGCCGACCTCTGGCGGCTCCGCGACGTGTCGGAGATCCAGGACCTCGGCCTCGACGAGCTGGTCGCCGAGGGCGCCGTGGCGCTGGTCGAGTGGGGCGACCGGTTCGAGTCCTCGCTCCCGGGCGACCACGTCGTCGTGACCTTCAGCGTGCTCGGCCCGACGGCGCGCGAGCTGGCGGTCGACCTGCTGTCGTCGGGCATCGACGACGACGCGCTCACCGCGATCGACGCGCGATGAGGCTGCTCGCCATCGAGACCGCCACCGCGGTCACCGCGATCGCGGTCGACGGCGGCGACGTGGCCCGCGAGGTCGTGGTCGACGACGCTCGTCGCCACACCGAGGTGCTCGCTCCGAGCATCGTGACGCTGCTCGCCGAGGTGGGGTGGTCTGCGTCGGGACTCCAGGGCATCGTCGTCGACATCGGGCCGGGGCTGTTCACCGGGCTGCGCGTCGGCGTTGCCACGGCGAAGGGGCTGAGCGTCGCGACGGGCGTGCGGATCTTCGCGGTCACGAGCACCGACGCGCTGGCCGCGGCCGCGTGTGAGGCGGGCGTCACCGGTCGCGTCGTCACCGTCGTCGACGCGCGCCGCAAGGAGGTGTTCGCCGCGGTCTACGACTGCGCGCCCGAGGGCGCCACGCTCGTCGACGACGTGGCCCTCGCCACGCCGGCGTCCCTGGCAGCGCTGCTCGGGGCCTCGGACGGGCCGGGCACCCTCGTCGGCGACGGCGCGGTGCGCCATCGCGAGGCGCTCGACGGCGTGCCGTGGTTGATCCGCGACGACCTCGTGGTCCCCTCCCCGGGGGCTGCGGCCCGCCTCGTCCAGCGTCGCGCGGCCGCCGGCGAACGGCCGTCGGACCACGCCGAGGTCCACCCGTGGTACGTGCGCGAGGCAGACGCGGTCGCCAACTTCGCCGTGCGCGAGACGCCATGACCCCGCTCTCGCTCGGCACGCTCACGAGGGCGGACCTCCACGAGGTGCTCGAGATCGAAGCGGCGCAGTTCGACGACCCCTGGACGCTTCGGATCCTGCGAGACGAGCTGTCGAGCTCGTCTCGCCGCTACACCAAAGCGACGCTCGACGGGCGCCTCGCGGGCTACCTCGGACTCATGCTCGTCGACACCGAGGCCCACGTGAACACCCTCGCGACCGCGCCGCACGCAGAGGGGCATGGCGTCGCGACGTCGCTCCTCGTCGACGGCATCCGCGCGGCCGTCGCGAGAGGCGTGCGGGACGTCACGCTGGAGGTGGCGTCGCGCAACGAGCGCGCGCAGCGGCTCTACGGCCGCTTCGGCTTCGCACCCGTCGGCATCCGGCGCGGCTACTACCCCAAGTCCGGTGACGACGCGGTCGTCATGTGGGTCCGCGACGTTGACGACCCCGCCTACGAGGACCGACTTGCGAGGATCGAGGGCGCGAGGGCACCCCAGTAGCCTCGCGGCCATGGCGGCCCGGGTCATCCTCGGCATCGAGACGAGCTGCGACGAGACGGCCGCCGCGGTCGTGACCGAGGACCTGACGGTGCGCTCGAGCGTCGTGGTCTCGTCCATTGCGCTGCACGAGCGGTTCGGCGGCGTCGTCCCCGAGCTCGCAGGCCGCGCCCAGGTGGACGCAATCGGCCCGGTCGTCGAGGCCGCGCTGCACGACGCCGGCCTGGACGCCCATGACCCGGCGATCGACGCGGTTGCCGTCACGTGTGGCCCAGGCCTCGTCGGCTCGCTGCTCGTTGGCGTGTCGTTCGCGAAGTCGCTCGCGCTCGCCTGGGGCACCCCCCTCGTCGGGGTGAACCACCTCGCCGGGCACCTGGTCGCCGCCTACCTCGAGCGCCCTGACCTGGAGCGCCCGGTCGTCACCCTCCTCGTGTCAGGCGGCCACACGCTGCTCGTCGCCGAAGACGAGCGAGGCGTGTTCCGCCTCCTCGGCACGACGATCGACGACGCCGTCGGCGAGGCCTACGACAAGGTCGCGAGGTACCTGGGGCTCGGCTACCCCGGCGGCCCCGAGCTGGACCGGCTCGCGCCGACGGGGGATCCGCGCGCCTTCTCGTTCCCGCGGCCCCTGCGTGACGTCGGCCTCGACGTCAGCCTCTCGGGACTGAAGACCGCGGTCGTGCGCGCGGTCGACGCCGCACCGTCCGCCGACGTGGCCGACGTGGCGGCAAGCTTCCAGGCGGCGGTGGTCGACGTGCTCGTCACCAAGTGCGAGCGCGCGATGGTCGACACCGGCGCGCGCACCCTCGCGATCGGCGGCGGGGTCGCCGCCAACTCGGCGCTCCGCGAAGGTGCCCGTGCGCTCGCCGACCGGCTCGGCGTGGACTGCGCGCTCCCGTCGCTCGCCTACTGCACCGACAACGCCGCGATGATCGCCGCAGCCGGGTTCGGCCAGCTCGACGCCCACGGCCCGAGCCCGCTGTCGCTGCCGGCCGACCCGTCGCTCGCCCTGGTGCTCGCGGCGTGACGGCGGTCCCGCACGACGCGCCCGGCGACGATCCGCTCGAGGTCTTCGCCCGCTGGCACCACGAGGCCACCGCCACCGCGCCCGACCCCGATGCCGCCGCGCTCGCGACCGCGACATCCGGCGGCCGCCCAAGCGTGCGGTTCGTCCTGCTCCGCGGCATCGACGCGCAAGGCGTTCGGTTCTTCACCAACTACGACTCGCGCAAGGGAGCCGAGCTCGCGTCCAACCCACGCGCCGCCATCGCATGGTTCGACTCGGTCGCCCGGCGCCAGGTTCGCATCGAGGGCGCCGTCTCGGTGCTCGACGCCGCGGCGTCCGACGCGTACTTCGCGAGCAGGGACCGGGGCCACCAGCTCGGTGCGCACGCGTCGCACCAGTCGGCTCCGCTCGCGGACCGAGCATCGTTGCAGCGCGCCTACGCAGCCGCCGAGTCGCGGTTCGATGGCAGCGAGGTCCCCCGGCCGGACCGGTGGGGCGGCTACCTGGTCGTGCCGGACGCGATCGAGCTGTGGGTGCAGCGCCCCGACCGCCTGCACGATCGGTTCAGCTACTCCCTCGAGGCAGGGGCGTGGTCGGCGGTGCGGCTCGCGCCGTGAGCGCTCGAGCACCGCGGATCGAAGAGCCGATCGCGTACGCTCGTTCGGACGACAAGGAGAGACGTGCCGGACCCCGGATCGCTGCCACAGTTCCCGCCTGACAGCACCACGGCCGCTCCGGTCCAGAGCAACAACTACGCGGGCTGGTGGATCAGGGTCCCGGCCTTCGTCCTCGACGGCATCGTCGTCGCCGCGGTCGCGGTGGCGATCTCGTCGGCGCTCGGCCTGCACACCCCGTTGGACGTCATCAAGCTCCACACGGTCAACGGCCAGCAGCGGCTGGTGCCCATCGGCCACAAGCTCGTCGAGTACGACCTGGTCAAGGCGGCGGTCGGAATCACCTACGTCGCCGCGTTCCTCTCGTCGGCGTGGCAGTCGACGCCGTTCATGCGGGTGTGGGGCCTCAGGGTTGTCCGAGCGGACGACGGGGGAGCGGTGGACCTGCGCCGTGCCGCGCTGCGTGCCGGGGCCTACGAGGCCATGGCCCTCCTCGCGGCGGTCGCCCCGATCCTCGCGCTGGTGGTCATCGTGGACCTGCTCTGGCCGCTGTGGGATGCGCGGCACCAGACCCTCCACGACAAGCTCGCGGGCACCGTCGTCGTCTCCACGCGGCCTCGTTGAGCGATGGGGCTGCAGTTCCCGCCATCGGGGTTCACTGACCGCACCGCGGCGAGGGCGGGCGTCCGCTACGCGAGCTGGCTCCGGCGCGCGGGCGGGGTGCTCATCGACCTGCTGATCCTCTCGATGATCAACTACCTGATCATCAACGTGCTGGTGATCATCACCCCGACGTTCCCCGGGGTCTCGGGGCTCTGGGGGATCTTCGTCATCCTGTCGATCTTCTCGGTCGTCGACGTCGTCTACGCGACGCTGTGCCTCACCAGGCTGCAGGGCCAGACCCCCGGCATGCGCGTCATGCAGGTGCGCTGCGTCCACGTCTCGCAGCGGGGGCGGATCACGATGCCCCAGGCGCTCACCCGGTCGCTGGTCGCCGACCTGCTGGTCGCCATCCCGCTCGAGTTCCGCTTCCGCTACCCCTACCTGGTCATCGTGCCCCTGCTCGCCTACCTATGGCCGCTGATCGACCAGCGCCGCCAGACCTGGTGGGACCACGCCGCGGTCACGGTCGTCCTCGACGACCGGGGCTGGTGACGCACCGCCTCGAGGCCCGTTGGCACTCTTGAGGGTCGTCTGCTAGTTTGGCAGTCGCAACGATCGAGTGCCAACGAACGCCAAGGAGACGCTCCATGAAGTTGAACCCCCTCGACGACCGCATTGTGGTCAGGCCGAACGAGTCCGAGGAGATGACGGCCTCCGGCCTGGTCATCCCTGACACGGCCAAGGAGAAGCCCCAGCAAGGAGAGGTCCTCGCTGTCGGCCCCGGAAGGCGCTCGGACACCTCGGGCGAGATCATCCCGCTCGACGTCAAAGTTGGCGACACCGTCGTCTACTCGAAGTACGGCGGCACCGAGATCACCGTCGACGGGGAGGACCTCTTGATCCTCACCGGCCGCGACGTGCTCGCCACTGTCAAGAAGAAGTAGCACTTCTCACTAGACCGCACCGAGCGGGGCCGCGATCGGCGGCCCCGCCGATGCACGTTGGAGGACAGATGCCCAAGTTGCTCAAGTTCGACGAGTCCGCGCGCCGCGGCCTCGAAGCCGGCGTGAACAAGCTCGCCGACACCGTCAAGGTCACGCTCGGCCCGAAGGGCCGCAACGTCGTGATCGAGAAGAAGTTCGGCGCGCCCACCATCACGAACGACGGCGTCTCGATCGCCAAGGAGATCGAGCTCGACGACCCCTTCGAGAACATGGGTGCCCAGCTCGTCAAAGAGGTCGCGACGAAGACCAACGACGTCGCCGGTGACGGGACGACGACCGCGACCGTGCTCGCCCAGGCGCTCATCAAGGAGGGCCTGCGCAACGTCGCTGCGGGCGCAAGCCCGTCCGCGCTCAAGCGCGGGATGGAGCTGGCCGTCGCCACGGTGGTCAAGGCCATCGCCAAGCAGGCCAAGGAGGTCGGCGACAAGCAGGAGATCGCGCAGGTCGCGTCCATCTCGGCGGCCGACACCGCAATCGGCGACGTGATCGCAGAGGCCATCGACAAGGTCGGCAAGGACGGCACCGTGACCGTCGAGGAGTCGAACACCTTCGGGATCGAGCTCGAGCTCACCGAGGGCATGCAGTTCGACAAGGGCTACCTGTCGCCGTACTTCGTGACGGACCCCGAGCGCCAAGAGGCCGTCCTCGAAGACGCCTACATCCTCTTCGTGAACTCCAAGATCTCCTCGGTCCACGACCTGCTGCCCGTGCTCGAGAAGGTCATGCAGACCGCCCGGCCGCTGCTCATCGTCGCTGAGGACGTCGACGGCGAGGCACTCGCGACACTGGTCGTCAACAAGATCCGCGGCACGTTCACGTCGGTCGCCGTCAAGGCGCCCGGATTCGGCGACCGCCGCAAGGCGATGCTGCAGGACATGGCGATCCTCACCGGCTCGACGGTGATCTCCGAGGAGATCGGCCTCAAGCTGGAGAGCGCGACCCTCGACCTCGTCGGGCGCGCGCGCCGGGTGATCGTGACCAAGGACGACACCACGATCATCGATGGCTCGGGCGACGAGGCGGAGATCAAGGGACGTATCGCGCAGATCAAGCGCGAGATCGAGGACACCGACTCGGACTGGGACAGAGAGAAGCTCCAAGAGCGGCTCGCCAAGCTTGCGGGCGGCATCGCCGTCGTCAAGGTGGGCGCCGCGACCGAGGTGGAGCTGAAGGAGAAGAAGCACCGGATCGAAGACGCGCTCAGCGCGACGCGCGCGGCGATCGACGAGGGCGTCGTGGCGGGCGGCGGGACGGCGCTGCTGCGCTGCCGCGCCGACGTCGTGAAGCTCGTTGCCACGCTGTCGGGGGACGAGGCGACCGGCGCCAACATCGTGTCGCACGCGCTCGAGGCGCCGCTGCGCTACATCGCGGCGAACGCGGGCTTCGAGGGCCCCGTCATGGTCCAGACCGTCGAGGCGGCCAAGGGCTCTGTCGGCCTCAACGCGGCCACGGGCGAGATCGAGGACCTGGTCAAGATCGGCGTGATCGACCCGGCGAAGGTCACGCGCTCGGCGCTGCAGAACGCCGCGTCCATCGCGGCGCTGCTGTTGACCACCGAGGTGCTCGTCACGGACAAGCCAGAGAAGGACGACGGTGCCGGCGCAGCTGCCATGGGCGGCATGGGCGGCATGGGCGGCATGGGTGGCATGGGCGGGATGATGTAGCCACACTGCCCTCGCAGTGCAGGAAGGCCGGGCCGATGGCCCGGCCTTCTTGGCGTCCCGACGGCAGTCGAGACTCGTCGCGGGTCGAATTGGGAGAGAGGATGTGGAGGTGAGCGAGGTGCCACTGCACGCGAGCGCGCAGCGCGTGGCGGACGAGCTCGACCGTCGCGGTGCGCGTGGCGGCGTCCGCGAGTTCGCCCAGACCACCAAGACCTCCCAGCAGGCGGCGGACGCGCTCGGGTGCGACGTCGCGGCGATCGCGAGCTGTCTCGTCTTCATGGTGGACGACGAGCCCGTCATGGTGATCAAGAGCGGTCGGCACCGAGTTGACCTCGGCGCCCTCGCGCAGGCGGCGGGCGGCGCCGGCGCCCGCCAGGCGACCCCCGAGGAGGTGCGCTCGGCCACGGGCTATCCGATCGGAGGCGTCTCGCCGGTGGGGTGGCCGGGGCCGCTGCGGTGCTTCATCGACGCCTCGCTCGAGGAGTTCGAGGAGATCTGGTCGGCCGCAGGCACGCCGAACGCGGTCTTCCCGACGACCTTCGACGAGCTGCGCAAGCTGAGCGGCGCGGTGCCCCTCCAGCTCTGACCGGGCCGTCACGGACGGTTGGTAGGTTGCGCGCACGTCCGACGAGCCCTCCGCCACGCGCGCGGCCGAAGACGCGGCGACGCCGCGCCAGCTGATCCCGCGGCCCGCCGCGGCCCTGCAGGGTCGCCCCGCTCCGTGGCGTGACGCCTCGCCCGTGCGCCTCGGCTCGATCAGCCTCGACACCCTTCGCAACGAGCTGCAGGCCGCAGGGCGAGGCCTCGACTCGACGCCGCTCGCCACGCCGATCGACGAGGGAACCGGCGAAGCGTCGGCGGGCGCTGCGTCACCCACCGACGCCGCGGTCCTGATCGCGGCGTTCGAGGAGCTCGGCGAGGCACGGATCGTGCTCACGAGACGGGCGACCGGCATGCGCCGCCACGGCGGCGAGGTGGCGTTCCCCGGTGGGCGCCTGGAACCCGGTGAGTCGCCACTCGCCGCAGCCCTCAGAGAGGCGCACGAAGAGGTGGGCCTCGAGCCGGCTGACGTCGAGCCGGTCGCTTGGCTCCGGCCGCTCGTGACCTTCTCCGCCGGCTCGGTCATCCGGCCCTTCGTCGCGACGCTCTCGGCCCGGCCCGCCCTCTCGGTCCAGGTGTCCGAGGTGGACCGCGCGTTCGACGTCTCGCTCATCGAGCTGCTCGCCGAGGGCGTCTTCCGAGAGGAGCGCTGGCCGGTCCCGGAGCGAGCCGGCTCCGACGAGGAGGGGTACTTCCCGATCTTCTTCTTCGAGGTCGCGGGCGAGACGATCTGGGGCGCCACCGCGAGGATCCTCACCGAGCTGTGCAGCCTCGTCGTCGGCGCGCCGCTGCCGTGACGGCGATGGTCGCGAGGTTGTCGCAGGTAGATTGGGACATCGTCGGGGGTCGGTCTGGCGAGCCGCATCAAACCCGGAGGACACCGTGGCCGAGATAGAGATCGGGATCTACAAGTCGGGACGCCAGGCGTACGGCTTCGACGACATCGCGATCGTCCCCAGCAGGCGGACCCGCGACCCCGAGGACGTCGACATCTCCTGGCAGCTCGACGCGTTCCGGTTCGAGCTGCCGCTGCTCGGCGCGGCGATGGACGGCGTCGTGAGCCCCGCGACCGCGATCGAGCTCGGCCGGCTCGGCGGGGCGGGGGTCCTCAACCTCGAGGGGCTCTGGACCCGCTACGAGGACCCCACCTCGCTGTTCGACGAGATCCGTGAGCTCGACAACGACAAGGCGACCGTGCGGATGCAGCAGATGTACCTCGAGCCGATCCGCCTCGAGCTGGTCACCCAGCGGATCAGGGAGATCCGTGCGGCCGGTGTGATCGCCGCGGCGTCGGTGACCCCGCAGCGCACCGCGCAGCTCGCCCCCGCCTGCGCGGAGGCGGAGCTCGACATCCTCGTGATCCAGGGCACCGTCGTCTCCGCGGAGCACGTGTCGAAGACCGTCGAGCCGCTGAACCTCAAGCAGTTCATCCGCGAGTTCGAGATCCCGACGATCGTCGGGGGGTGCGCGAGCTACCAGGCGGCGCTGCACCTCATGCGCACGGGCGCGGTCGGCGTGCTCGTGGGCGTCGGCCCGGGCAACGCGTGCACGACCCGTGGCGTGCTCGGGATCGGGGTCCCGCAGGCCACCGCGATCGCCGACGTCGCTGGCGCGAGGATGCGCCACCTCGACGAGACGGGCGTCTACGTGCACGTGATCGCCGACGGCGGCATGTCCAAGGGCGGCGACGTGGCCAAGGCGATCGCCTGCGGCGCCGACGCGGTCATGCTCGGGTCGCCGCTGTCGAGCGCGTTCGAAGCGCCGGCGCGCGGCTACCACTGGGGGATGGCGACGTTCCATCCCACGCTGCCCCGCGGGGCGCGCGTGCGCACCGACGTGCGCGGCTCGCTCGAGGAGATCCTGCTCGGTCCGGCACACGAGAACGACGGCAGGATGAACCTGTTCGGCGCGCTGCGCACCGCGATGGCGACCTGCGGCTACGAGACGCTGAAGGAGTTCCAAAAGGCAGAGGTCATGATCGCGCCGAGCCTGCAGACCGAGGGCAAGCAGCTCCAGCGCGCACAGGGCGTCGGCATGGGCCATTGACAGCCACGCCCACGGTCCTCGTCGTCGACTTCGGCGCCCAGTACGCCCAGCTGATCGCGCGACGCGTCCGCGAGGCGCACGTCCACTCCGAGATCGTCACGCACACGATCACCGCGGCGGAGGTCGCCGCGAAGCGGCCCTCGGCGCTCATCTTGTCGGGCGGCCCGGCGAGCGTGCACGTCGACGGCGCACCGCGGATCGACCGTGGGGTCTACGACATGGGGATCCCGATCCTCGGCATCTGCTACGGCGCCCAGCTGCTCGCCGAGGACCTGGGCGGGTCGGTCGAGACGAGTGACGCCGGCGAGTACGGCCGGACCGAGCTCGTCCGGTCCGGAGCGTCCTCCTTGCTCGGCGAGTGGCCCGAGCACTCGGTCGTCTGGATGAGCCACGGCGTGTCGGTGACCGCCGCGCCGAGCGG
>DATBQT010000075.1:0-2649 GCA_036560685.1 Acidimicrobiales bacterium | reverse complement strand
CGTGCGTGGAGCCCCTGCCGTTCGGGACGACGTAGTGGTCGACAGCGCCCCCGCCGGCCAGCCGGCCACAGGAGCGGGTGCCGCAGAGAGACGGGCGGCGCTCGTATCCCTTCGCCACGAGATCGTCACGTGCCGAACGTGTCCGAGACTCGTGGCATGGCGCGAGGAGGTCTCGCGCACCAAGCGGGCGGCATTCAAAGACGACGACTACTGGGGTCGCCCGTTGCCCGGCTTCGGCGACGAAGAGGCACGCGTCCTGCTCGTCGGCTTGGCACCTGCGGCGCACGGCGGGAACCGGACCGGCCGGGTCTTCACCGGGGACCGCTCAGGAGACTGGCTCTTCGCGGCGCTGTGGCGGACCGGATTCGCCAACCAGCCCGAGAGTCGAGCCGTCGACGACGGACTCACGCTCCACGACGCGTACGTCGTCGCAGCAGTGCGGTGCGCGCCACCCGCGAACAAGCCCACCGTCACCGAGCGCGACGCCTGCGTGCCGTTCCTTCGGCGCGAGCTCTCACTGCTCGTCCATGTTCGCGTCATCGTCGCCCTCGGACAGTTCGCACACCGGATCGCCGCGCAGGAGCTGGGACTGCGCCCCCGTCCTCGCTTCGGACATGGATCCGAGTCGATCTCGTCCAGCGGTGTCTCGTTGC
Source organism: Acidimicrobiales bacterium (assembly GCA_036560685.1). GTDB lineage: Bacteria > Actinomycetota > Acidimicrobiia > Acidimicrobiales > RAAP-2 > Palsa-459. The sequence goes on along the minus strand of DATBQT010000075.1, from coordinate 1,996 downwards.
TCGGCTCCTACCACCCGAGCCAGCAGAACACGTTCACGAAGAGGTTGACCGAGCCCATGCTCGACGAGGTGCTCCTTCGAGCGAGGGCACTCGCAGGACTCGACGCCGCCGAGGGGTGAGCGCCGGTGCGTCGCGTCCCGTCGGTCAGCGCCTGGTGAGCAGCATTCGCAGTCCCTCGAGCGCCTTGGCGTCGATCACGGCAGCGCCCGCTGGGGTCAGATGGATGTCGTCCTGCGCGTGGCCGAGCGCCCAGACGTGCGGGGCCGTCTCGACGTAGGGCGTGTAGGCGCCACGTGCGGTGCTGAAGACGAGCCACGAGTTGACGAAGACCGACTGGCCGATTGTGGCGACCGCCGAGCGGTCGAGAGCAACCAGACGTGCAACGAACTTCGGGTCGAGCCAGGCGCGTGGGCCCATCCTGGGCAGGCTCACCCAGACGAGGCTGACCCTCGCGCGACGGATGATCGTGCCGAGCTGGCGGACCCTCGCCGCATAGACCTTGTCCCACGCGGGCGTACCCGGATTCGCGATGCCCCTTGACGTCCCGAGCACCTGCTGGTCGTTCGTCCCAAGGAGCACGACGACGACGTCGGGGTGCGTGGCGGCGAGGTCACTGCGGAGGTGTGCGGGCCAGTTGTAGAAGTCGGAGCGCACCAGTCCAGAGGATCCGACCGCCTCATCGACAACAGCGAGGTGATCTCTCGCATCGACCGTGGGCGTGAACCCCCATGCGAGGTCGATCCCCAACGAGTCGCCGATCACGAGCACGCGGTTTGCGTAGTGAACGACCGAGCCGGGGTTTGCGGCGGACGTGCCGACAGAGGTCACCGCCCGGACGATCTCGGTGCCGACGCCGCGAGGCGTGATCGCGTACACCGCCCCGGAATTTCGTACGAGGCGCACGAGTGCTCGCACTCCCCCGACGGTGATGACGGTGCTCGGCGTGAAGCCCGTCCCGCGAATGAGGATGGTGGTCCCTCCCCGTCCGGGGACGACTTCGGGGTGCACGGTCAGGACGCGGGGAGCGACCCTCGTCACCGAAGGGGGTGACGCGCCAGCAGATGCCCAGGACTGGCCCGCGCCTGCGAGAAGCGCAACGAAGACGAGCACGCAGATCGTCGTGCCGCGAGCGCGACGCGACGGGGCGTCAGCGGATCGGCCGGGCGAGGAGCGAGCAGGCGGTCCGCACAGGTCCACGCTCCCAACCTACGTCGTCACATCGAAGAGGCGTACCTCGCTGGGCCACGTCGGTCGGGGCGATCGGGACTTCGCGAGTCGGCACGCTACTCGCGCGCCCGACACACGTTCGGCGCTCAGCCGTAGGTCGGTTGCTGCGGCCATCCCGGGGGCGAGTCCTCCCAGTCCTCCTGGCGTCCGTAGGGGCACAGGTCGAGGACGCTGTTGACGAACAGGAGGCGGTCCACGCCACGCGCCGTCGTGGAGTAGGTCCGGTAGACGTCGGTGCCGTCGAACAGGAAGACGCTCAGCGCGAAGCCGGCTCCGGCGCCGCAGTCGGCGGAGAACGACGTGCCGTGCGACGACACGAACGGCAGGCTCCACCCCCTCTGCGCCTTGTACGACTCGATCTGCGCGAGCGGCATGTCCGACACGGTCACCCAGCTGACGCCATTGGCCTCGAGGTCCTTGAGATCGGCCACGTTGTCGGTGAACCAGGTGCAGCCCGGGCAGAACTTCCCCGGCCCGACGTCCATGAACTGGTAAAGCACGAGCTGGTCCCTGCCCTCGAAGAGGTCGGCCAGCGTCTTGTCACCCGACGGCGTGTCGAAGACGTAGCTGTCGGAGAACTTGACCATCGGCAGCCGTCGGCGCCTTGCCGCGAGTGCGTCCAGTGCACGGGTGGCCTCCTTCTCGGCCGTCAGCAGCTCATCGCGGGCGCGCTGCCACTCCTCGGCCGATGCGATATTGGGCTTCGCCATCGCGTCCATGCTTGATCCTCCGGTCAGTCGACTGCCTTCTGCAACGTAGACGTGCCACG
>DATBQT010000074.1:0-17981 GCA_036560685.1 Acidimicrobiales bacterium | reverse complement strand
GAGCGGGCGCATGCCGGCGAGCTCGAGGCGACGCTGCAGCCAGTCGGGCGACGATCCGACCACGACGCCCTCGACGACCGTCGCAGTGAACCGGCCGCACAGGTCGGGGTCGTCGATCGTCACGGACACCGCGTCGGACGCTGGAGGCCCGCTCGCGTCCGGTGGCGACGCGATGACGGGCTGGAAGGCGACGTCGAAGCGGGCCGCGAGGTCCCTCGCGATCCCCTCGACGCACCACGCGTCGGGGCGGTTCCCCTCGACGGTGACGTCGAGCACGACGTCGCTGCGACGGCCGAGGACCTCCTGGATGGCGCGGCCGGGCTCGGCCCCCTCGACGTCGTCGAGCACGAGGAGGCCCGCGTGGTCGTCGCCCAGGCCGAGCTCGGCACCCGAGCACAGCATCCCGTTGGAGACGACCCCGCGCAGGGTGCGCCTCGCGATCTCGAACCCGCCGGGGAGGACGGCGCCGACCGGAGCCAGCGGTACGAGTGAGCCGACCTCGTAGTTCCACGCGCCGCAGACCACCGTCGTGGTGGTCGACCCGTCGGTCACGGTCGCGAGCCGGATCCGGTCGGCGCCCTCGATCGCGTCGATGGCCTCGACGCGGACGACCACGACGTCCTCCAGCCCCTCGCCCACTCGCTCGACGCCCTCGACGACGAGCCCGAGGTCGTCGAGCGTGGCGGTGAGCTCGTCGAGCGGCGGCAGCGCGTCGAGGTACTCCGCAAGCCACGAGACGGGTACGTGCATCAGAACTGCCTCAGGAATCGCACGTCGTTGTCGATGAGTGCCCGGAGGTCCGCGATCTGGTGGCGCATGAATGCGCAGCGGTCGATCCCGAACCCGAAGGCGAAGCCGCTCCACTCGGAGGGGTCGATCCCTACTTGCGTGAAGACCGCCGGGTCGACCACGCCGCAGCCGCCGAGTTCCATCCATCCCGTCTGCGAGCACGTCCGACAGCCCGCACCGCGACAGATCGTGCACGTGATGTCGAACTCGGCGGAGGGCTCCGTGAACGGGAAGTAGCTCGGCCGGAGCCGCGCGTCGATGTCACCGCCGAAGTACGACGACGTGAACGCCCGGATGGTGCCCGCGAGGTCGGCGAAGGTGATCTCGCGGTCCACGACGAGCCCCTCGATCTGGTGGAACTCCACGAGGTGGCTCGAGTCGGGTGTGTCGCGCCGGTAGACGCGGCCCGGGACGACGACGTGGAGCGGCAGGGTGCCCTCGGCGACCGCGGCCTCCATGAGCCGGATCTGGACCGGGGACGTGTGCGTGCGGAGGACCACGGACTCCGTGACGCCGAGGTCGACGTAGATCGTGTCGTGCATGTCGCGAGCGGGATGCGCGGGCGGGATGTTGAGGGCCTCGAAGTTGTACCAGTCGGTCTCGACCTCTGGCCCCTCTTCGACGCGGAAACCCATGGACACGAAGACGTCCTCGAGCTCGTCTCGCGTCTTGGTCACCAGGTGTCGGTGCCCTCGCTCGAGTGGCGCGGCGACGACGAGGTCCTCGAGCTCGTCGAGGAACAGACGGTCCTCCGAGAGGCGCCTCGCACGCTCCAGCGCCCGCAGGTCGTCGCGACGCTGCGCGATCGACGCTGACAGCGTGCTCGACGCCTCGTGCAGCAGGCGGCCGAGCGATCGACGCTCGTCCTCTGCGAGGCCACCGAGCTCGCGATGCCACGAGCCGAGCGTGGACTTCTTCCCAGAGACGGTCGTCTCGAGCGCCCCGAGGGCGGCGAGGTCGTCCGCCGCCGCGACGCGGCCGAGCGCGTCGTCGACGTACGCGGCGAGCGTCTCGGCATCGAAGGAGGGGGGCACTTGCGGCTAGAGCGTAGGCCGCATCGAGCCGGGTACCGCGCGCTGGCGGAGCGACTCGAAGCAGATCAGCGCCGAGGCGACCCCGACGTTGAGCGACTCGGCGCGGCCGGCCATCTCGATCGTGACCGAGCCGTCCATGAGCGACCGCGCGTGCTCGCTCAGCCCGCTCGACTCGCTGCCGACCACGACCGCGGTCCGAGCGGACAGCACGCTCGCCCACAGCGGCGTGCCGCCGTGCACGACCGCGCCGAGCACCTGGCGCCCCGATGCGTGCAGCGCCGCGATCGCCTCGTCGAGCGAGTCGACGATCGCGAGCGGGACCTGGAAGACGCTCCCCGCCGTCGCTCGCAGCGTCTTCGGGTTGAACACGTCGACGCTGTCGCCGCTCACGACGACGCCAGCGCAGCCCGCCGCGTCGGCCGACCGCACCGCCGTGCCGAGGTTGCCGGGGTCGCGCACGTCGTCGAGCACCAAGACGAAGCCCTCTGCGGGCACGACGGAGAGGTCGGTCCGTGGCATCGCGGCGACGCCGAGGACCGGCTGGGGCGTGACCGCGTCGGCGACCTTGTCGAGCACGCCCGGCGCGAGCTCGATGAGCCGGACGCCGTGGGCGGCGGCGAGCCGCAGCGCCGCGGCGCTCGACGCGCGCTCAGGCGCGTTGGCACGGTCGTCGAAGTAGACGGCCTCGAGCGTCGCGCCCGCAGCGACGGCGGCGGCGACCAGGTCGGGGCCCTCGAGCACGCAGGCGCGCTCGTCCCATCGCGCGGCGCGCTTGGTGATCAGGCGACGGAGCCGCCGGACGCGCTCGTGGCTGGCGGCGAGTCCCGTCGTCAGCTACTCGGCGAGGGCGTCGGCTGCGACCGCGACGAGCGCACCGAAAGCCGCGTCGTCGGAGACCGCGAGGTCGGCGAGCACGCGGCGGTCGACCTCGACACCGGCCTTCGACAGCCCTGCGATCAGCCGCGAGTAGCTCATGCCGTGCGTGCGGGCTCCCGCGTTGATGCGCTGGATCCACAGCCTGCGGAACTCACCCTTGCGAGCGCGACGGTCCCGGAACGCGTAGTTGCCCGAGTGCAGCACCGCCTGGTTCGCAGCACGGAACGTCCGCGACCGGTCGCCGTAGTACCCGCGTGCCTGCTCGAGCACCGCCTTGCGGTGCTTGCGGCCGTTGGTGGAGCGCTTGACGCGTGCCATCTCGATCTCTCCCTGTCGTCAGTGCCCGGTGTGGGCGTGGTCACTTGCCGAGGAGGCGCTTGACGCGCTTCTCCTGGCCTGGTGCGAAGTCCGTGTCGCGGCCGAGCCGCCTCGTCCGCCTCGAGGACTTCTTCTCGAGCAGGTGGCTCCGGAAGGCCTTGCGGCGCCGCAGGCGTCCCGTCCCCGTCACCTTGACGCGCTTTCGCGCCGAGGTGTTCGTCTTCATCTTCGGCATCTATGCCCCTTCGTTCGAGTTGATCGCCACTGCTGTCTCCTCTTCGGTCACCGCCGGGGCGGCCGCCCCGTTGGAGGAGGGCAGCGCCTCGGCGTCGGCCTTCGCCTTCGCCTGCTGCACCCGCTTGTCGGGGGCGAGCACCATCGTCATGTTGCGTCCGTCGAGCCTCGGCTCCGCCTCGACCTTCGCCGCGTCGCCGATCTTCTCCGCGACGCGGTCCAGGATTCGCTTGCCGAGCTCGGGGTGGAACACCTCGCGGCCGCGGAACATGATCGTGATCTTGACCTTGTGACCTTCGCCAAGGAACTTGGAGACCAGTCGCGTCTTGGTGTCGAAGTCGCCTGGCCCGATCTTCGGCCGGTACTTCATCTCCTTGATGCCGCCGCCCTGGGACTTGCGCCTCGACTCCTTGGCCTTCTGGGCCTCGTCGAACTTGAACTTCCCATAGTCCATGATCCGGCACACCGGCGGATTCGCGGTGGGCGCCACCTCGACGAGATCCAGGTCCATGGAGCGGGCCAACTCGAGTGCGTCTCTCGTCGACTGGATGCCCAGCTGCTGGCCTTCTGGATCGACGAGGCGAACCTGCTCGACGCGGATGCGATCGTTGATCCGAAGGTCTGGGGTCGGTGTTGCGATAGGGCGCTCCTTCATTCAGGGCCACCCGTTCGGGTGGCCCGCTGAGGCGGAGCTGCGCTGGACGCATCGCTACCCGTCGCACTCGCAAGTGGCCGGGTGGAAGCCGCAAAGAGCAGCTCCGCTTTGTCAACTGGCCAAGACGCTAGCAGGCGCCCGGTTCGTCCCCTCCTCGGGACCGGTCGGTGCCGGTCACGCGACCGTCACGGACGTGGCCTCCAATTGGCCCCGGTGCCACGCGACGAGCTCTGCGGTCACCGCGGCCCCGATCGCGATCGACCGCGACCCGTCGCCCAGCTGGGTCGCGTGGAACGAGACGACGCGTCCGTCGTCGAGCTCGATCTCGCCCAGCCCCTCGCTTGCGTCGAAGTGGCGCACCACGCCGCGGACCGGGCCGCGCGGGCTCACGCGAGGCGGCGGTCGGTGACGAGCCGGGCCATCTCGACGGCGGCCTGACCGGCCTCCCTGCCCTTGTTCGTCTCGTCCGGCGCCGACCGCTCGAGCGCCTGGCCCACCGTCTCGCAGGTCAGCACGCCGAAGATCACGGGCACGCCGGTGTCGCAGGCGACCTGCTGGATCCCCCGTGCGCACTCGCCCGCGACGACGTCGTAGTGGCCGGTCTCGCCGCGGATGACCGCGCCGAGGCAGACCACCGCGTCGTAGCCGATCTCCGCCGTCGCGAGTGTCTGGGCGATCAAGGGCAGCTCGAAGGCGCCGGGCGCCCAGGCGATCGCGACGTCGGTGGCGTCGACGCCCGCGTCGCGAAGGCCGGCGAGGCAGCCGTCCAGGAGCCGGATCGAGATCCCCCCATTGAACCGCGCGCAGGCGACGCCGATGCGCAGCCCCCGACCCTCCAAGGACCCCTCGAGGAGGGTGCCGACGAGCTTGCCCGTGCGGACGACGTCCTCGGGGTCGAGCTCGGTCTCAGCTCCCGACGCCATCGAGCCCCTCAAGCAGGTGGCCCATGCGATCCCGCTTCGTGCGCAGGTACTCGATGTTGTGCTCCGTCGGGTTGCTCTGGAGCGCCACGCGCTCGGTGATGTCCAGGCCGAACCCCTCGAGGCCCCCGAACTTGTCGGGGTTGTTGGTCATGAGCCGCATCGTCGTGATGCCGAGGTCCACGAGGATCTGGGCGCCGATGCCGTACTCGCGTGTCTCCGCGGCGAACCCCAGCTCCAGGTTGGCGTCGACGGTGTCGCGGCCGTCCTCTTGGAGGGCGTAGGCGCGGATCTTGTGGCCGAGGCCGATGCCGCGGCCCTCTTGGCCCCGCAGGTACACGAGCACGCCGCTGCCCTCCTCGGAGATCCGAGCGAGCGCCGCCTGCAGCTGGGTGCCGCAGTCGCAGCGAAGCGAGCCGAACACGTCGCCGGTGAGGCACTCTGAGTGCACCCGGACGAGCACGTTGTCGCGGCCGTCGACCTCGCCGAGCACCAGCGCGAGGTGCTGCTCGTTGTCGAGGACCGACTCGTAGACGACGGCTCGGAAGCCACCCTCCTCTGTCGGGAGCGCGGCCTCGGCCATGCGCCGGACCAGCCGCTCGTGGTGCCGGCGGTACCGGATGAGGTCGGCGATCGAGATGATCGGGAGCTTGTGGTGCGCCGCGAACTCGAGCAGGTCCGGCAGCCTCGCCATCGACGACTTGTCGCCGCTCACGATCTCGCAGAGCACGCCTGCTGGCGCACGCGCCGCCATCCGGCAGAGGTCGACCGTCGCCTCGGTGTGCCCCGCGCGCTTGAGGACGCCGCCCGGGCGGTAGCGCAACGGGAAGATGTGGCCGGGCCGGTTGAAGTCCGACGCTCTGGTGGCTGGGTCCGCGAGGGCGCGGATCGTGAGCGAGCGGTCGAGCGCCGAGATGCCGGTCGTGGTGCCGTGGCGGAAGTCCACCGACACGGTGAACGCGGTGCGCTGCGCCTCGGTGTTGGCGAGGACCATGAGCGGCAGGTCGAGGGCGTCGGCGCGCTCGGGCTCGATCGGCGCGCAGATCACCCCGGAGGTGTGCTCGAGGAAGAATGCGACCGTCTCGGGGGTCGCGCACTCCGCGGCCATCACCAGGTCCCCCTCGTTCTCGCGGTCCTCGTCGTCGACGACCACGGCCATCGACCCGGCCGCGATCGCCTCGACGGCCTCTTCGACTGACGCGAGCCCCATCAGGTTTCCACCTCCACGCGCAAATCTTCGCCCAACGCAGCGACGGACACGAATCGACCCCGGAGGGCGTCGGCGATCGTCGCGACCCCGGTTCCGGCGAACACCGGCGCGCCGTCGTCGCCGCCGAGGAGGGCCGGCGCGAGGTAGGCGACGATGCGGTCGACGAGCCCGGCGGCCAAGAACTCGTGTGCGACGTGCGCACCACCCTCGACCAAGAGCTGGAGCACGCCCCTCGAGCCGAGGTCGTCCAGCATCTCGCCAAGGTCCCCGGAGTACTCGAGGCACGGGTGGACCCGTGCGCCGGGTGGCGCGGCACCGAGCACCACGCGGAGCGGCTGGCGGTCGAAGCCGCCGAACCGGACGGTGAGCTGCGGGTCGTCACGGCGCACGGTGCCCGCCCCCACGAGGACCGCATCGCTGTCGGCACGGAGCTGGTGCACGTCTCGTCGCGCCGTCTCAGACGTGATCCACCTCGAACTTCCGTCGGGCGCCGCGGTGCGGCCGTCGAGCGTCGAGGCCCACTTGAGCACGACCAGCGGCCGCCCCGTCGAACGGTGGTGCAGGTACGGGGCGAGGTCCGCTCTGACCTCGTCAGCCCGCGTCCCCACGTCGACGACGATGCCGGCGTCACGCAGCGCGCGCAGCCCGCTCCCGGACACGCGGGTGTCGGGGTCTTCGAGCCCGACTACCACCCTCGCGACGCGCGCCGCAATGATCCGATCGGTGCACGGCGGCGTGCGACCCGTGTGCGCGCACGGTTCCAGCGTCACGTAGAGGGTCGCGCCGAGCGCGGCCTCGCCCGCCGCGTCGAGTGCGACGACCTCGGCGTGACGTTCGCCGGGAGGCTCGGTGGCGCCGCTCGCGATCATCACGCCGCGGCCGTCGACGACGACCGCACCGACCCACGGGTTCGGCCGCGACTCGCCCCGAGCGCCCCGACCCACCGCGGCAGCGTGCGCCATCATCTCGTCGTCGAGGACGCTCACCTCGCGCCCGCGGCTGCCCGGAGCGCGCTCGCCGCCGCCAGGGGCATGGGGTCGTGGAAGATCGCGCTCCCCGCGACGAGGATGTTCGCGCCCGCCGCCACCGCGCGAGGGGCCGTCTGGGCGTCGATCCCACCGTCGACCTGGAGCTCGACGGCGAGCCCGCGCCGGTCGAGCTCCGAGCGGACCGCCCGGACCTTGTCGAGGACGTCGGCGATGAAGGACTGGCCGCCGAATCCGGGGAACACCGTCATGCAGAGCACGAGATCGACCTCGGCCAGCCAGGGCTCAACGGCCTCGTAGGGGGTGTCGGGGTTGCAGGCGAGCCCGACGGACAGCCCGAGCGCCCTCGCCTGGGCGATGAGCTCGGCCGTGCCGCCCACCTCGACATGCACCGTGCACCCGTCGGCGCCGGCGCGCGCGAAGGGCTCGAGGTACGACCCCGGGTCGGTCAGCATCAGGTGGCAGTCGAAGAACCTCGACGACGTCGTGCGGATCGACTCGACGACCGGCGGGCCGATCGTGAGGTTCGGCACGAAGTGGCCGTCCATCACGTCGATGTGCAGGCGGTCGGTCTCGGCGTCCACGGCGTGGATCGCGGCTGCGAGCTCGGCGAAGTCGGCCGAAAGGATCGACGGCGCGATCTGGAGCGACCCCACCGGCCGGTCCGACTGCCGCGCCATCACGTCGAGCCTACGGGAGCAACGAGCGGCCGAGCCGCGTCGGCACGACGTCGCGGATGCCCCGCACCCACGCCTCGGGCGACATCGCGCGTCGCCCCTCGGGCACGACGGAGACAAGCCGCAGCCCGCCGACGCCGCAGGTGACGATCGCGCCGTCGAAGTCCCCCGGCGCACCGACCGCGTCGTCGACGACCACGGCGTCGAGCACACCGAGTCGTCGCTCGCCCGCCCATGTTCGGGCGCGGCCGAGGCGCACCACCCGCGCCAGCTCGTCGGCGCGCTTCGTGAAGTCGAGCTCGAGCTCGTCGTCGGCGACCTTGTGGGCGTAGGTCGCCTCGCCCGACTGGGCGACGGGCTCGGGCAGGTGCGCGAGCCCGCCAGCGAGCATCGGCACGAGCAGCTGCGTGCCGAGCGCGACGAGCTCGGCCTGGAGCGCGGTCAGGTGCTTGTCGTCGACGTCGGTCTCGGCCACCGCGTAGACCGGACCCGTGTCGAGCGTCGCCTCGAGGCGCATGACGCTGACCCCGGTCAGAGGGTCGCCCGCGAGGATCGCGCGCTCGACGGGGGCCGCGCCACGCCAACGCGGCAGCACCGACAGGTGCACGTTGAGCATCGGCGCGCGATCGAGGATCGCCGCGGGGACCAGGGCGCCGTAGGCGACGACGACGCTCAGGTCGACGTCGGTCTCAGCGAGCAACGAGAGGTCGTCGGTGACCTCGAGTCCGTGGGCGAGCGCGGCTGCCTTGACCGGCGTCGGCGACGCGGTGCCCCCGCGGCCCCGGCGACGGTCAGGACGAGAGACGACCACCGCGACGTCATGGCCGGCCGCAACGAGTGCGTCGAGCACGGGGACCGCGAGCGATGGGGAGCCGAGGAAGCCCAGCCGCATCAGTGGTCGAGCAGCGAGGCGAGCCCGTCGGGATCGCCCTGCACGCTCGAGAACTCCGCGCGCAGCAGCGCCCGCGCCTCACGGCGCTGGTCGGGGTCGAGCCGCTCCACGAGCAGGATGCCGTCGAGGTGGTCGAGCTCGTGCTGGAAGATCCGTCCTTCGAACTCCGACGCCTCGAGCGACAGCTCGTTGCCGTCGAGGTCGAGGCCCGTGAGGTGCACGCGGTCCGGCCGCGTGATGTCCCACGCGTGTCCCGGCACCGAGAGGCAGCCTTCCGTGTAGGTGAACTCACCGTCCGCCTCCACGAGCCTCGGGTTGATGACCGTGACCGGCCCGTCGCCCGCGTCGTAGACGAACAGGCGGCGCGAGACGCCGACCTGGTTCGCGGCGAGCCCGACGCCGGGCGCGTCGTACATCGTCTCGATCATCTTCGAGGCAAGCGACGCGACGCGCCCGTCGATGTCCTCGACGTCGCGAGTCGCCTTTCGGAGCACGGGGTCCCCGTAGGTTCGGATCTCGAGCTCGCTCACGCGTCAAGGCTATCGGCGGTCATCCGTCCGGCGGATCGACCTCGACGCGCAGCGCCCCGGGTGGGCGCGGCGTGGCGGACAGCGCGTCACACAGCGTCGCATGGTCGGCGGCCGACACCACGACGTGGTCCCCCATGTCGGTGACCGCGATGCCCTTCGCTGGGAGCGCAGCGGCGTACGCCGCAGCGGCGTCGCCCCGCAGCGCGCACATCGCGACGTGCGGGGGCAACCCGAGCGACCTCGCGGTCTCCTCCTCGGCGCGCAGCAGGGCGCCGGGTGCGCCGTTGACCGCCGCGGTGACGGCAGGGTGCAGCGCCTGGCGCGTCTGGACCACGACGAGCCCCGGTGCCGACCCCCCCCTCGCACCCACGAGCCGACCCGCGAGCCCGATGGCGCGGAGCGCCTCGAGCGAGGCGTGCGCGCGGGGCGCACAGAGGTAGTCGTCGACGTCAGCGAAGCAGACGACGCCCGCGTGGCGGACGCGGCTGAGGACGGCCTCGGTGCCGACGACGACGCGCGCGCCGTCGGGAATCGAGTCCTTGGCGGCCGAGACCTCGACGGCGTCGACGCCGAGCAGCGCGCTCACGCGCTTGGCGAGCGTCGTGATGCCCTCTCGCAGGACCACCAGCTTGGGCGAGCCGCACGCGACGCACAGCTTCGGCAGCGCCCTGCAGCCGTGCGCGCACCCATAGCCGCCGTCGACCTCTCGGATCGCCGCTGCGTGCGCCTCGCAGACCGCGAGCGCGCCGCACGCCTTGCACGCGAGCAGCCTCGCCCCGCCGAGCCGCTGGAGCACGACGGCAACGCGCACGCCGTCGGCGGGCTCGTCGAGTGCTCGCCTCGCCGCGTCGACGAAGGTCCCCGACAGCTGGCGCTCGCGGGGGTCCGCCACGCTGAGGTCCGCGACGACGAGCCTCGGCCACAGGCGCTGCTCGTGCTCCACGACGTCGTGGTGCGCGACGAGCGCGCGCAGCGTCGGGTCGGCGCACCAGCTCGTCGCGACGAACGAGACACCCTCGCGGTTGCAGCGCTCTGCGAGGACCGTCACGGCGTTCCAGCACGGCGTCTGGGTCTGGCGGTACGCGCCGTCGTGGGCGTCGAGCACGATCGCCGAAGCGAGCGCGGGGACCGGAGCGAACGACGTCGCGCGGGTGCCCACGACGACGGGCCACCCCGCGGCGGCCGCCGACCACTGCTCGGGACCGGCCGCGGCCACGCCGCGGTGCCGGAGCCGCTCTGCGAGCCGGTTCGCCCACCCGGTGGTCGGCGTGGTCACGACGACGGAGCCGGGCGTCTCGGTCTCGTCGACGCCGTGCAGCACGCCCAAGATGAGATCGATCGGGTCGGTGCACGGCCCCACCTCGACGAGCGTCGACTCGCGCCGGCGCACGAGTCGCAGGCCGGCGACGCGGACCTGGTTGTGCACGTCGGGCATCGCGCCCCGGGGGGGCGCCGGCGCCGGATCGATCACGATCCGCGGGGGCGACGCCGAGGCGAGCAGCTTGGACCACGGCCCCGCCCAGCGCCACGCTGCCCACTGGCACAGCGTCACCACCGATGCCGGCGGACCCTGGCCGAGCCGGCGGGCGATCGGCTTCAGGCCCTCGACGTCGGTGTCGTCTGCGAGCCCGACGACCCAGCCGCGGACGCTGCGGCCGTTGAGGTTGACGCGCACCCGGTCCCCGACGTGCACGGCCGGCTCGTCCGACGCGATCGCGTAGTCGAAGACCTTGTCGAGAGCGGCGACCTCCGGGAGGACCCGGGCGACCGCGGGGGCCACGCCCTAGAGGCCGAGGGAGCGGCGTAGCTCGTCGGCGCGAGGGGTCTGCTCCCAGGTGAACTCGCGCTCGGGGCGCCCGAAGTGCCCGTAGGCCGCGGTCTTCTGGTAGACGGGCCGGCGCAGTTCTAGCTCGTCGATGATCGCCGCGGGTCGCAGGTCGAACAGGTCCCTCGTCGCCACGGCGATCTTCTGCGGGTCGGCGCGCTCGGTGCCGAACGTGTCGATCGCAACCGACACGGGGTGCGCCACGCCGATCGCATAGGCGACCTGGACCTCGCAGCGCGTCGCCGCGCCGGCGGCGACGACGTGCTTGGCGACCCAGCGCGCCGCGTAGGCGCCCGAGCGGTCGACCTTGGAGGGGTCCTTGCCCGAGAAGGCGCCGCCGCCGTGGCGCGCCATCCCGCCGTAGGTGTCGACGATGATCTTGCGCCCCGTGAGACCCGTGTCCGCGTTCGGGCCGCCGAGGACGAATGCGCCCGAGGGATTCGTGTGGATCGTGGTCGAGGCGTGCTCGAGGTCCTTCGGGAGCACCGGGTTGATCACGTGGTCGATCAGGTCCTGGCGGATCACCTCTTGGCTCATCGCGTCGGCGTGCTGGGTGGAGACCACGACCGTCTCGATTGCGACGGGACGACCGCCCTCATAGGCGATGGAGACCTGGGTCTTGCCGTCGGGTCGCAGGTAGCCCAGCTGGCCGGTGCGGCGAACCTGGGCGAGGCGCATGCTGAGCCGGTGCGCGAGCCAGATCGGCAGCGGCAGGAGGTCCTCGGTCTCGTCGCAGGCGAAGCCGAACATCATCCCCTGGTCGCCGGCGCCCTGCGCGTTGCGGACGTCCTCTCCGCCCGTGCCGGTGCGGCGCTCGACCGCCGCGTCGACGCCGGCCGCGATCTCGGGGCTCTGGCGGTCGAGCGCGACCATCACGGCGCACGAGTGCCCGTTGAAGCCCTTCGCGTCGTCGTCGTAGCCGATGTCGACGATCGTCTGGCGCGCGATCTGGGGCACGTCGATGCGTGCGGTCGTCGTGATCTCGCCCGCGACGACGCACAGCCCCGTCGTGAGCAGCGTCTCGCAGGCAACGCGGCCGTTGGGGTCCTCCGCCAGGATCGCGTCCAGGACCGCGTCCGAGATCTGGTCGGCGATCTTGTCGGGATGCCCCTCGGTGACGGACTCCGACGTGAAGACGGAACGGTTGCTCATCGTGCTCCTTCGGCAAGGCGTCGACTCACACTATCCAACACGGCCTCTGCGACCTCCTTCTTGGAGGTGAGGGCGACGTGCTGCTCGGAGCCGTCGTCGCCGAGCACGACGACCTCATTGGTCGCATGGTCGAACCCCACCCCCGGTGCCGCAACGTCGTTCACGACCAGCAGGTCGCAGCCCTTCTTTGCGAGCTTCTCGCGACCGGCGGTGACGGCGTCGCCGGTCTCGGCTGCGAAGCCGACGATGAGCTGGCCCTCGTGGCGTCGCGCGACGACCTCGCCGAGGATGTCGGCGGTCGCCTCGAGCTCGACGTGCGGGACGCCGTCCGCGCGACGCAGCTTGACGGCGGCGCCCGCGACGGGCCGGAAGTCCGCGACCGCCGCGGCCATGACGACGACGTCGGCCGCGTCGCTGTGTGCGAGCACCGCGTCACGCATCTCGGCTGCGGTCTCCACGTCGAACCGCGTGACGAGTGGGCCGGCGGCTCCCTCGAGCGCGAGCGGCGAGGCGGTGACAAGGGTGACCTTGGCGCCGCGGCGCGCCGCGGCCTCCGCGATCGCGTGGCCCTGACGGCCGGACGAGCGGTTGGTGAGCACCCGCACCGGGTCGATCGGCTCGCGGGTGCCCCCTGCGGTCACGAGCACCGCGCGGCCCGCGAGCGGCCCGTCGGGCGCGCCGAGCGCAGCGAGTGTCGCCGCCACGATCCGCTCGGGGGTCGCGAGACGGCCTGCACCCTCGTCGCCGCCGGCGAGGCGGCCCTCTTCGGGCTCGACGACCCCGACGCCGCGGCGCCGCAATGCGTCGAGGTTGTCGCGGACGCTCGGGTGCTCCCACATCTCGGTGTGCATCGCGGGGCAGACGACGACCGGTGCCCTCGTGGCCAGGAGGACCGCCGTGAGCAGGTCGTTCGCCATGCCCGTGGCGTAGCGCGCGAGCAGGTCGGCGGTCGCGGGGGCGACGACGACGACGTCGGCCCACTGGCCGAGCCTCGTGTGCGGGATCGGGTCGGCGGCGTCGCCGAACAGCGAGGTGCGCGCCTCGTGGGGCGCGAGCGCGCTGAACGTCAGCGGGGTCACGAACTTGGTCGCGGCGTCGGTGAGCACCGGCGCCACCTCGAAGCCGGCGTCGCTCAGTCGCCGGCAGACCTCGACGGCCTTGTAGGCGGCGATGCCGCCTGAGACCCCGAGCACCACGCGAGGCGGCGCCGTCGGGTGCTCAGCTGGCGTCAGTCCCCCCGGGGAAGCCGAACGGGTCGTCGATCACGTCGATCTCCTCGGTGCTGACCTCGGCCGTCTCGGCTGCCAGCTCTTCGGGGGTGGGGCGGTGGTAGGTGGCGCGCGTCTCGGAGATCTCCTGGAACGCGATCGACAGCGACTTGTTGGACACCGAGGTCACCTGCGGCGGCACGATCGCGCCGATCCCCTGGCCGAGGCTGTTGTAGTACGAGTTGATCTGCCGCGCCCGCATCGACCCGAGGGCGACGAGCGTGAACTTGGAGTCCACCTTGTCCAAGAGCTCCTCGATCGGGGGGTCCATCAGGGTGGGTCGCTGGATCGTCACGGTGCCTCGTCCTCTGCGGCGCGAGCCTCGCGCAACCCAGCAAGTATAGAGAGAAGCTCGGCGGTCGAGGTCTCGAGGTCGTCGTTGACCACGACGTGGTGCGCCAGCGCCCTGCCGGCCTCGATCTCGTCGCGCCCGCGCGCCACCCGGGCCGCGACGTGCTCCTCGGTGTCCCCCCGGAGCCGCAGCCGCTCCTCCTGGTGGGTCTCAGAGGGCGGGACGATGAGGACGACCACCGCCCCTGGGACGCGTTCGACGACCTGGCGGGCGCCCTCGAGGTCGATCTCGAGCAGGACGTCGGAGCCCTCCGGGGGCGTCGGCAGCGGGGTCCCGTAGAGGTTCCCCAGGAACTCGGCCGACTCGAGGAACCCGCCCTCTGCGGCTCGCTCGGCGAAGGCATCGCGGTCGACGAAGGCGTAGGCGTCCTCGGCCTCGCCGTCGCGACGCGGTCGCGTCGTCCAGGACCTCGACAGCCACAGCCGGTCGTCGGCGCCGATGAGGTGCCTCGCCAGGGTCCCCTTGCCCGCGCCGCCAGGTCCGATGAGGACGAGGACGGCCGGCTCAGCGGACGACGGCACGGAGCAGGTCGGCGCGCTGGTGGGTCCCCAGACCCTGGACGCGCCGGCTGTCGGCGATGCCAACCGCATGCATGACGCGCTGAGCCTTCACCTTGCCGAGCGCAGGCAGCGACTCGACGAGCTCGACCGCTCGCATGCGTGCGATCGCCTCGTCGCGCCCAGCGAGCGCGAGTGCGTCGGCGAGCGTCATGTGGCCGTCTTTGAGCGCGCGCTTGACCTCTGCTCGCCGCCGTCGGTTCGCCACGGCCTTCTCGAGCGCGAGGCGCCGCTGATCGTCCGTGAGTGCAGGGGGCCGCCCCATCTGCCCGAGGCTACCAAGACCCCTGTCACCCGGAATCTGGAGGATCGCGATGTCGGCCGGTGCGATCGCGCATCGCCGGCGTCGCTATTGGAGGTCCGACGCGTACGACGATGCCGCGGAGCGCAGGGCGAGGAGCGAGGGACCTGCAGCGAGGATCCCCCTGGAGACGGTGACCGTCACGAGATCATGCGGAACGATCGCGAGCAGGCTCTTCACGTCGTCGGTGCCCGCGCCCTGCGCGCCGATCCCCGGCACGAGCACCGGCCCCTCGAACACCTCGAGCCCCTCTGGCCGGCGCTGCGCGCCGACCACCGCGCCGATGCAGTGCACGGGCTCGCCGCCTGCGTCGAGCGCCTTGTTCGCCTCGCGGAGGTCGTCGAGCAATCCCGACTCCACCGTCCGGCCGTCGGCGAGCCGGGCGGTCTGCACGACGCGGCCCTCGTTATTCGAGCTCGCGGCCACCGCGAAGACGCCACGGCCGGTGCGATGGGCGAGCTCGAAGAGGCCCGACATCGCCTGCACCCCGAGGTAGCACGAGACCGTGAGCGCGTCGACGCACAGCGGGCTGTCGTCGCGCAGCCAGGCATCGGCGTACCCGAGGTTCGTCGTCGGGATGTCCCCCCGCTTCGCGTCGCCAATCACGACGAGGCCCGCCTCGAACGCCTCGCCGAGGACACGCTCGAGCGCGATGTAGCCGGCTGCGCCGTGGCGCTCGAAGAACGCGACCTGCACCTTCACGACGCCGGCGACCCCCGCGACGGCCTCGATGGCCGTGCGAGCAAGGCGCTCGACGCCCTCGGCTTCGTCGTCGAGCCCCCACGCGTCGAGGAGCTCCTTGGAGGGGTCGATCCCCACGCACAGCGGCCCCTTGTCGGCGAGTGCGAGCCCAAGTCGGAACGGAAACGTACTACCCATCGAGGTGTCCTCTCATCTCTGCCAGCGTCGCGACGTCGTGCCGCGCGCACCACCGCTTCGTGTCGTCGATCACCCTCCAGGGCGCGCGCGGGTCGGCGAGCGACGCCGTGCCGACCTCGACGGCCGCAGCGCCCGCCAGCACGAACGCAACGACCTCGCGCGCGCTTCGCACGCCACCGACGCCGACGATCGCGACGTCGGGCATCGCGTCGTGGCACGCCGCGACCCAGTGCAGCGCGATCGGGTGCAACGGGGCACCCGAGAGGCCACCACTGCCGGCGCCGAGCACTCGCGTGCGACGCTCGACGTCGACGACCAGCGCGCGAAGCGTGTTGACGAGCACGAGCGCTTCGGCGCCTGCGTCGATGGCACTTCGCGCGACGTCGACGAGCCGGTCGGTGTTCGGGCTCAGCTTGACCCAGCACGGCACGCCAGCGCGCTGCGATGCCTGCACCGCCTCTGCGGTGGCGGCGGGCGAGTGCGCGAACATGCGCGAGCCGTCATGGAGGTTCGGGCAGCTCACGTTCACCTCGAGCGCGGCGATCTGCGCGCCGTGCAGGGCCTCGGCCGCCTCGGCGAACTCGTCGACCGTGCGGCCCCAGATCGATGCGACGACCGTGGCGTTGCGCTCGAGGAGCCTCGGTAGGCCGTCGCGGCGCCAGGCGTCGACGCCGGGGCCCTGGAGCCCGACCGCGTTGACCATGCCCTCGCCCGCGGGCACCACCCGTGGCGCGGGGTTGCCGGGCCAGGCCTCGACGGACAGCGACTTGACGACGACGCCGCCCAGCTCGGCGAGGTCGCCGTAGGCGCCGAGCTCGGCGTCGTGGCCAGAGGTCCCCGACGCCGTGAGGATCGCGCTCTTGAGGCGCACCGATCCGACCGTCGCGGCGAGGTCGACGTCGCTCGCCTTCATGCGTGCAGCTCTTGGAGCGAGGCGACCGTTGGCGGGTGCGCGCGGCGGTCGGCGACGCCGGCTGCGGCCGCCCTTCCCGCAGCGAGCGTCGTGAGGCACGGGACCTGCATGGCCACGCACGCGGTTCGGATCAGCGCGCCGTCGGCCCGCGCGCCGCGACCTGACGGGGTGTTGACCACGAGCTGGACGGCGCCGGCCTCGAGCAGCTCGACGGCGTCGCGAGCCATCTCGCGCAGCCCGACCTTGCCGACGAGCGTCGCGACCTCGATGCCGAGCTGGCGCAGGTAGCCCGCCGTGCCGATGGTGGCCGCGAGCGAGAAGCCGAGTGCCGCGAACGCCGACGCGAGCTCGGCGCCTTGCGGCTTGTCGCGGTCCGCGAGGGAGAAGAACACGCAGCCCTCGTCGGGAAGGCGCGTGCCGGTCGCGAGCTGGCTCTTCGCGAAGGCGACGCCGAACGTCGCCCCGGTGCCCATGACCTCGCCCGTCGAGCGCATCTCGGGGCCGAGGAGCGTGTCGACGCCAGGGAACCGGCTGAACGGGAGCACCGCCTCCTTCACGCTGACCTGGCTGGGAACGGGCATCGTGTGCGGCACGACGCCCTCGGCGCGCAGCTCGGCGAGCGTCGTGCCCACGAGGAGCCGCGCGGCCGCGGCGGCGACCGAGACACCGGTCGCCTTGGCGACGAAGGGCAGCGTCCTCGACGCTCGCGGATTCGCCTCCAGGACGAACACGTCGGTGCCCTTCACGGCGAACTGCACGTTGCAGGGGCCAACCACGCTCAGCGCGTGGGCGATTGCGATCGTCTGGTTGGCGAGGTCCTCGAGCACCTCGGCCGAGAGCGTCTGCGGCGGCAGCGCGCACGCCGAGTCGCCCGAGTGCACGCCGGCCTCTTCGACGTGCTCCATGATCCCGGCCACGTAGACGTCGCCGTCGCGGTCCCGCAAGGCGTCGACGTCGACCTCGATCGCGTCCTCCAAGAACCGGTCGATCAGCACCGGTCGCTCGCTCGTGACGCCGCCCTCTCGGTCGAGCGAGCCGACCACCGAGGCACTGCCGAGCATGCTCGCGAGGCAGCGCTTGAGCCCGTCGTCGTCGTAGACGATCTGCATGTCGCGACCACCCAGGACGTAGCTCGGCCGTACCAGCACGGGGTAGCCCACCGACCGGGCGATGGCACGGGCGTCCTGCTGGGTCGAGGCGGTCCCCCCGGGCGGCTGGCGCAGCCCGATCGACTCGCACAGCGCGCTCCAGCGCTCCCGATCCTCGGCGAGGTCGATCGACTCGGGCGGGGTGCCGAGCACCAAGGACGGATCGATGGCGTGGGACAGCTTGAGCGGCGTCTGGCCGCCAAGGGTGACGACGACGCCGACGACTCTGCCGCCGTCGCGGCTCGCGCGCTGCTCTGCGTCCAGCACGTTGAGGACGTCCTCGACGGTCAGCGGCTCGAAGTAGAGCCGGTCCGAGGTGTCGTAGTCCGTCGACACCGTCTCGGGGTTGCAGTTCACCATGATCGTCTCGTAGCCCGCGTCGTGCAGCGAGCGCGCCGCGTGCACGCAGCAGTAGTCGAACTCGATGCCCTGGCCGATCCGGTTCGGGCCCGACCCGAGGATGAT
>DATBQT010000073.1:0-3638 GCA_036560685.1 Acidimicrobiales bacterium | reverse complement strand
CCGCCCTCAGCCCGCGACAGCCGTCGCAGGCTCCTTCTCGTCGAAGGACCGGAGGACCGCCTCGAGCACCGAGTCGGGCACGGCCTTCGACAGCGCGCTGATCGCGCGGTAGCCGAGCTCCGCGGCGCCGAGGTCGTCGGGTCGAAGCAGGTTCGCCATGATCGCGAGCAGCTGCGCCATCAGCCAGTCGGATCGCATCCCGACGCCGACGCACGCCTGCATGATCTTCGGCTCCGAGATCAGGCGCACGAAGGCTCGAGCGACCTTGAAGTAGTCGCCGTACGCCGTCGAGAGCCGCTCCGCATAGCCCCCGAGCGCGGTGGCGCTGCCAGAGAGCAGCGCCTCGGCGACCGAGGCGGCCGCGAGGCGTCCCGTCTCGTAGCCGTACGCGATCCCCTCGCCGTTGAACGGATTGATCGCGCCCGCGGCGTCACCGGTCACGACGACGTTGTCGCCGACGTGCGGGCCGACCGACAAGCCCATCGGGAGCTTGCCGCCCGTCGCGGGACCGAGGCACGTCGCGTCGGAGATCTCCCAGTCGTCGTCGACCTGCGCCAAGAAGGCGTCCATCAGCTTCGTGGTGTTCACGCCCTTCCACGTTCGATCCGTGGAGAGCAGTCCGACGCCGACGTTGACGCGCCCGTCGCCCAGCGGGAAGACCCAGCCGTACCCCGGGACGATCGCTCCGGAGGCGTCTCGGATGTCGATGTGGCTCTCGATGAATCTGTCGGCGTGGCGAGGCGAGTTCCAGTACCCGCGGAGCGCCATGCCCATTGGCCAGTCCCTGCGCCGGACCGCACCGAGCGCGCGGCCGAGGCGGGAGTTCGCGCCGTCGGCCACGACGACGTAGCGCGCGCGCAGCGCCGCGGTCTCGCCGGTGGACGACCGGTGTGCCACGACGCCAGAGACCGAGCTCAGGCGGTCCTCTGCGACCGGGGGCACGACCTCGAGCACGTCGGTCGCCTCGGTGTCGAACAGCACGGTGGCGCCGTGCGCGCGGGCGTGGTCGGCGACCAACGCGTCGAGGTCGAATCGCGTGATCGTGTAGCCGTACGAGGGGAAGTGGGGGTGCTCGGGCCAGTCGAGCTCCATGGTCTGGCCGAACCCCACCGCGCGGAGTCCCTCGTAGCGGTGACCCACCTCCGCGACGCGACCCTCGAGGCCGAGGTCGCTCAGCTGGCGCACCGCCCGAGGGGTCAGCCCGTCGCCGCAGGTCTTCTCTCTCGGGAGCGTCTTCTTGTCGAGGACGACGACGTCCCATCCGGCCTCGGCGAGCCAGTAGGCGCAACTCGAACCGCTCGGACCCGCCCCGACGATGACCACGTCGTGGACGGTGGCGGCGACGTCGTCGAGGGGGACGTCGGGCATCGCGCGAGATCCTAGGGCTGGTCGCTCCGAAGGCTTCGTGCCGGAGGGGGTCTGGTAGAAATTGCCATCGTGGACTCGTACCTCCCGATACTGGGCATGCTCGTGCTCGGCGCCCTGTTCGCATCCGGATCGTTCGTGGCCTCGTCGCTGCTCTCGCCGAAGCGCCAGCCCTCTGACGCCAAGATGGCGCCCTACGAATGCGGGATCGTCCCCGAGGTCGACACGCCGCCCAGGTTCCCCGTCCGCTTCTACCTCGTGGCGATGATCTTCGTGATCTTCGACATCGAGATCGTCTTTCTGTACCCCTTCGCCGTCGAGGCGCGAGCACTCGGCAAGTTCGGGGTCGTGGAGATCGCGCTGTTCTCCCTCGTCGTCTTCGCGACGCTCTTGTTCTTGGTCGCGGAAGGGGCCCTCTCGTGGGGACCGGTGAAGCGCCTGACCAAGGGGATGCCCGCGAGGACGTCGAGCTCGACGATCGCGCGGATCACCGCAGAGCCCACCGACCGCGCGGCGTAGCGGGCACATGGCACTCGAGGATCTCCCTCACAACTTCCTGACTGGCCGTCTCGAGGACCTCGTGCGCTGGGCGCGGCGTGCCTCGGTGTGGCCGGCGTCCTTCGGCCTCGCGTGCTGCGCGATCGAGATGATGGCGACCGGCGGCGCCGACTTCGACCTGTCTCGCTTCGGCATGGAGGTCTTCCGGAACTCCCCGCGGCAGGCGGACCTCATGATCGTGGCGGGTCGCGTGAGCCAGAAGATGGCGCCGGTCCTCCGCCACGTCTACGACCAGATGATGGAGCCCAAGTGGGTGATCTCGATGGGCGTGTGCGCCTCGACGGGCGGGATGTTCAACAACTACGCCATCGTCCAGGGCGTCGACCAGATCGTCCCCGTCGACGTCTACGCCCCGGGCTGCCCGCCGTCGCCCGAGACGCTGATGCACTCGATCCTGACCCTGCACGAGCAGATCCGCACCGGCGAGCTGCTGCGTCGCGCGCCGCGACCCGACGCCGTCGGGACGGGCAGCGAGGCGACCGACAGCCCCTGGACGCCCGAGGTCGCCGACACCATCCGGCTCGGGACGCCGACGTGACCGCCGCGACGACCTCGTACCCCGTCCGCACCGGGCTCGGGGGCGAGACGGTCGGCTTCGTCACGCGCGAGGACTACCGAGCAGCGGTCCAGTCCCTCCGCGACGCCGGCTACGAGCTGTGCGCGGACGTCTGCGTCGTCGACTACCTCGGCCACCCCGGTCGCGAGCTCCCAGAGGGCGTCGACGCCGAGCGCTTCGAGGTCGTCTGCAACCTGCTCAGCCTCTCCAAGAAGCAGCGCACGAGGATCCGCGTGCAGGTGCCGGAGTCGGACTGCAGGGTCGACTCGCTCTTCGAGGTGTACCCGGGCACCGAGGCGATGGAGCGCGAGGCCTACGACCTGTTCGGCGTCGTCTTCGACGATCACCCAGACCTGTCGCGGATCCTGATGCCCGAGGACTGGGAGGGCCACCCGCTGCGCAAGGACTACGGGGTGGGCCGCGTCCCGGTGCAGTTCAAAGAGTCGCCGGGGCCGAGATGACGACGGGGACGCGGGAGATCTCCGACGTCGGTCGCGTGGGGCGGCCCGAGGCGATCACCGGCGAGACGTCCGAGGGCGCCCAGGAGATGCACCGGCGCGCCGACACCGCGCCGGGCCAGCTCGCGCGCGAGTCCGGGGCGGTGCTCCGCCTCCCCGAGGGCAACGTGCTCGACCCAAACTCGATCGACGTGGAGCGCGTCGACGACGAGACCATGATCATCAACATGGGGCCGCAGCACCCCTCGACGCACGGGGTGCTGCGCCTCATGCTCGAGCTCGACGGCGAGTTCGTGCTGCGCACCAAGCCGATCATCGGCTACCTGCACACGGGCATGGAGAAGACCGCCGAGACCCTCACCTATGTCCAGGGCGCGACGAACGTCACGCGCATGGACTACCTGAGCCCGATCACCAACGAGCTCGCGTTCTCGATGGCCGTCGAGACCCTGCTCGGTGCGACCGTGCCCGAGCGTGCCGTGTGGATCCGCATGCTCATGAGCGAGCTCAACCGGATCAGCTCGCACCTCGTGTGGATGGCGACCAACGGCATGGACGTCGGCTCGTCGTCGATGATGATCTACGGGCTTCGCGAGCGCGAGATGATCCTCGCATTCTTCGAGAAGACCGCGGGCCTGCGCATGAACCTGAACTACGTGCGTCCCGGCGGCGTCGCGGCCGACCTGCCCGACGGGTGGGAG
>DATBQT010000072.1:0-2349 GCA_036560685.1 Acidimicrobiales bacterium | reverse complement strand
GCTGCCCGGCGTCGCTGCCGACGAGCGGGTTCGCCAAGGTCTCGAGTGGGGTCACCGCAGACACGTTCCGCAAGCGCACGGGGCTCGCCGGGGCCACGCCTTCAGCGCTTCGACGCGTCCGCGACTCGATTGTGTCACTGGCACGCCATGAGGGCTTTCCCGCCCACGAGGCGGCGATCCTCGCTCGCGACGAGTGAGGCGACAGATCTCGATCGGTCGGTAGCATCCCCTCGTGGTGATCGTGAAGCAGTTCGGTCCTCGCCCTGTCGTCTGGGGCGTTCTTGCCTGGGCACTCGTCGTCGCCGTATGCCTCTTCGTGGCGTGGACCTCTCCGCACGCGGGGATCTCGAACGGCGACGCGCACACCGCATACTGGATCGCAGGGTCGCTCACGGCGGCGCTCGGGCTCTGGCTCGGCTGGCGTCATCGCATGGGCACCGCGTTCGTCGCGCCGCTGCTCGCGTGGTTCGTCGTCGTGCCGTTCGCCTTCGCGTCGGAGTTCTTGAAGTCGGGGTTCTTCATGGGCCTCGTGCGGGGACTCGGTCTCGCAATCTTCGGCGGCTTCGTCGCGTCGTTCGTCGAAGGCGTGTTCCTCGTTGCATTCGCCGCTCTTGGACGCATCGCTGCCGCCGCGCTTGGGCACCGCGAGCCCGCCAGCACCGTCATCTTCCCGCCTCGGACCGGCTGAGCACGGGGGCCATGTCGTGGCGCGGAGCCTGTCGGACCCGCTACCCCGAGCGATGACGATCGCTGGCCGTCGAGCCGTGCGGATCGCGGGCGCCGTCGCGCTCGCCTGGGCGGTGATCGGCATCGGCGCCGCGGCAGAGCCATCCGCCAGTGCGGCGCTGCCCTCGTCGACCTCGCCGCTCGTCGTGTTCGTTCGCCCGCTTGGATCGCTCGGCTGGTCGTCTCATGCACTCCACGGCGTCACCGCAGGGGTCGGCGCTCCGAGCGTCGCCGCGGCGCCAGACGGCGCGATCGTCGTCGCGGAGCGCGTCGTGAGCGGTGACCTCGTGGTGGCAGAGGGCCCGGTGGGCGGGATGCTCTCCTCCACAGACGCGTCGGCGTCCTTCGGCATTCCTGGCGTGGCGGGCCGACCGGAGGTCAGCGCGACAACGGCGAGCGGCATCACCGTCTGGTGGCGGACACCGCAAGGTCACCTCGAAGTCCTCTCGCAGCAGGCCGTCGGCGCGGCGTGGACCGCGACGGACGTCACGCTTGCAGCCGGTGGCCCCCTGCTCGCAGGAGACCCGACGATCGTCACGACGCCGTCGGGCCGCGTGACGGCGTTCGTCGTCACCCAGGAGGGCACGCTCGCCGAGTTCGCGTGGTCGATCGCGTCGTCCTCTTGGAGTGAGTCCGACCCGACCGGCGGCTTGACCTACCCCGCGCTGCACGGCGACGTCAGCGTGCTCAACGCGCCGCACCTGCCGGGCGCCCGAGTGATCCTTGCCACGACCGCGTCGGGCGACGTCATCGAGCTCTCCGATGAGCTCGGCGGCATGCCGGTGCCCGCCAGAGGACCCTGGCGGGCGGTCGACCTGTCATTCCTGGGCGCGCCGCCTGCGGCGAGCGCGATCACGGCACCAGTCGCGTCGAGCCCGTACGGGTCCTACGTGTCCACGTGGGGGCGGCTCATCGTCA
Organism: Acidimicrobiales bacterium; assembly: GCA_036560685.1. Classification (GTDB taxonomy): domain Bacteria; phylum Actinomycetota; class Acidimicrobiia; order Acidimicrobiales; family RAAP-2; genus Palsa-459. The sequence continues at coordinate 705 of DATBQT010000072.1, read as the reverse complement.
TCACCCTCAGCTCGGGCCTGCCGGACGGCTTCTCGACGACTGATCTCTCGAGCACCGCGGATGCGGCGCCAGCACGGGGTGCCGTACCCGCGATCGTCGACTCGGCGCTCGGCCCAGCCGTCGCGATTCGGACCACCGCGGGCGACCTCGGGGCGTTTTCGATCCGGCAGCCGGGAGCCTCCTCGGACCTCTCGTTCCAGCCCCGCACCGCCGAGCTCGTCGGCTCGGACGTCGCCGCGGCGGTGGCCGGCCACACCGAGGTGCTGGTTGGCGTCGACGCAGGGCCGATCGCGCCCACCCCTCTTCAGCGCCGGATCCTGCTCACCGCCTCGTCGTTCGACCAGCAGCACCGGCGATTGGAGGAGACCCCCGGGGAGTCCGAGTGCAACCCCTTCAGCGCGGCGTTCGGCCGCGGCTCGACGTGGGGGTGTCGGCCGGGCACCTCCGCAGAGGCGTGGTGCTCCGACTTCGCCCAGTGGGTGTGGCGTCACGCCGGCGTGGGGACCAGCGGGATCACCGGGTGGGCCGCGACGTTCGCGACCTGGGGAGCGGCACACCATCGGGTCCAGTTCGGCTCGCACTTCCACGCTCTCGTCGGCGACGCCATCGTGTGGGGGACGAGGTCCCCCCTCTACGGCACGCACGTCGGGATCATCGTCTCAGTGTTCGGCGACCAGATCGACGTCGTCTCGGGGAACGCGGGCG
>DATBQT010000071.1:0-8504 GCA_036560685.1 Acidimicrobiales bacterium | reverse complement strand
CGCTCGTCGTGCCGCGGCCGAAGCTCGCCGTGTACGGGTTGCAGTTCGAGCCGGCCGGGGTGTCCTGGATCTTCGCGTGGAACTGGTCCTGGGATTCTGCGGTGAGGAGGATCCGCGGGATCATGCCGAGGTAGCCCGCCGAGTCCAGCAATACGTGGGTGACGCCACCGAGGTTGATGGCCACGGGGTTCGAGCCCACGAACTGCTCGGTGAGCGGCTGCATGGTGGCGTCCTCGACGGTCGCGGTGGCCGCCGTCGTCGTCGTCACGTGGAAGACGGCGAGGTGCGAGGCGGACGTGTCGGCAGCCACGACGTAGCCGACCTTCGTCGCGACGATCGAGACGGGATGCGCGGGCGCCACCTTCTGTCGGACGAGCGCCGAGAGGTCCTTCACCCCCGCGCCGACGAGCGAGACCGTGGGGATCGAGATCGCGAGGAGGTGCCCGGTCGTCGTCACGGTGGTGACGACGGTCGGCAGGCCCGAGATCGCCGTGGGCGACGAGTTGACGGGCGGGAGCGACAGCGCGGACGAGACGTTGCGCGCCGACCACAGGTGCCACCCGAAGTCGTCGTCGGTGAACTCGACGAGGACCCCGGCGGCCGTGACCGCGTAGACGGCGATCAGGCCGAAGCCGTCGGGCGCGGGGACCGCAACCGGCACCCCGACGATCGCCGGCGCGTTGGCGAGCGCTGAGACGTCGACGAAGTACCACGGGTGCTGGGGGTCGTCGGTGAGGGTGAACGAGGCGAGCGCGCCGCCGGTCGCGCGCGCGAAGACCGTGGTCGGGTAGCCGGGGAGCGACAGGGCTGTCGGGTCACCCGCGATCGAGGCGCCGTGGGTCGCTGCGGTGAGTGCGGTCAGGTCAGAGGAGAACCATGGGTCCGTCGTGTCGCGATCGTTCTCGATCTCGTTGAGGTGCCCTGTCGTGGAGCGAAAGAAGACCCTGATGACGCCCGTGGGGTCGACGACGACCGACGGGCTGCCCGTCGCGAGCGGTGCGGCGCCCATCACGGTGAGGTCGCCCGTCGTCCACGACTTCGCCCCGCCCGACGAGATGAACACGGCGAGGTGGCCGACCGCGGTTCGTCCGACCACCACCAGCGCGTTGCCGGCGGTCTGGGCGACCCCGACCGAGCCAACCACGGCGGCGGCCGACTCGAGGGCGGTGAGGTCCGTCGAGACCCAGGGGCTGATGGGCCGTGTGGAGCTCGCGACGTCGAGGAGGTGCCCGTTGACCGCCGCGGTCGTCGCCGGCAGCCCGAGGGTGGAGCCGACCGGGTCCGCGGCTTGGGCAGGAGCGCTCCACAGGACCGCGCCGAGCGCCAGCACGAGCGCGGACAGGGTCGCGACGCCGCGACCCGCGACACGCGCTGGGGCCGTGCGACCGAGTGTGGTCACGCAGGGCGCCGGCGCCTCGCGGAACGATCGGAACGTGCGGGGCACGCTGCTTCCTCCTTGGACCCGGCCACCACCTGGCCGGGGCGGCCCTCCACCCGGCGAAAACGCTAGCAGGGGCGGCTCAACGCGTGGCGTCCAGCCCCGTAGCCTCGGTGCCAGCACCACCCCTGCGCAGATCTGGAGGCCGAAATGCGAGCGAGGTCGTCACCGCTGGTTGCGCTCGCCGTCGCGAGCATGGCGGCCTCCATGGTGCTCGTCGCCCCTTCGCTCCCCTCGCAGGCGGCGACCCGCCCGGCCGCCACCCTGCCGGACGCCCTTCAGACCGTGCAGGCGAACCCCGGCGTGCCCAACGGGGCGATCCGCGTCCGCGCGCTCGGTGGCGCGACGCCGCTGTCGATGCGCCTTGTGCTGCAGCCCCGTGACCCCGCGGCGCTCACGACGTTCATCTCGTCGGTGTCGACCCCGGGCAGCTCGCAGTACGGCCGCTACCTCTCGCCTCGCGCGTTCGTCGCGAGGTTCGGACCGACCGCCTCGTCGATCGCCACACTTCGCGTCGCACTCGAGCGCGCCGGGCTGCGCGTGACGCGCCTCTCGGCGAGCCACCTCGTCGTGTCGGTCGAGGGGTCCGCGTCGGCGTTCGCCGCGGCACTGCACTCGACGGCAAGCGTGTGGCGCCTTGCCGACGGCGCGCGTGGCTACCGCTTCGACCGGGCGGCCCGGCTGCCTGGGCGCATCGCGCAACTCGTCGCCGGCATCGTCGGCACGTCCTCGCTCGTGCGCGAGCACGCCGCCTCGCGTCGCATGGCTCGCGTCGCTCGACGAGTCACCCCGTCGCTCGCGCCGCAGACCTGCGCCGCGGCGCAGCAGGCGATCTCCGACTCGAGCCCCGGGACGTTCACGCCGACACAGGAGGGGCACGCCTACGGCATCGACACGTCCTGGCAGCTCGGCGACGATGGCACGGCGAGGACGGTCGCGTTGCTGGAGTTCGCGCCCTACGCGATGAGCGACGTGCTCGCCTACGACCACTGCTTCTCGCTGATCGCGCCGTCGGCGACGACGGACCCAAAGCTGCGCAACATCCTCGTCGACGGTGGGATGTCGCCCGGCAGCGGCTCACAGTCAGCCGAGCCGACGCTCGACATCGACCAGATCCGGGCGCTCGCGCCGGGGGCCACCCTCGACGTCTACCTCGGGCCGAACAACGTGAACGGACCCATCGACACGCTCCAGCGCATCGCGACCGACGACACCGCGCAGGTCGTCAGCATCTCGTGGGGCCTGTGCGAGGCGTTCAGCGAGCACGCCGCCGAGACGCCGATCTTCGAGCAGATGGCCGCCCAGGGCCAGACCGTCTTCGCGGCGGCCGGCGACAGCGGCTCATCGGACTGCCTCCAGCAGTCCCTGCCTGGCGGCCCGCTGCTCACGCGCCAGGCCGTCGACGACCCGGCCTCGCAGCCGCTGGTGACCGGTGTCGGCGGGCTCACGGTCACGCACCTCTCGCCGCTGCACCAGTCGGTCTGGAACGACTGCACCACCTTCGGGCTGCCGGGGTGCCTCGGCGGCTCTGGCGGTGGCGGAGTCTCGGCGGTCTTCTCGCGGCCTGACTGGCAGCGAGCACCGGGCACCCCGAGCGGCTCACAGCCCGGTGCGCACGCCCGGCTCGTCCCGGACCTCTCGGTCATGGCAGACCCGAGCACGGGGATGCTCGCGTACCTCGACGGCAGCTTCCAGGCATACGGGGGGACCTCGATGGGCGCGCCGCTCATGGCGGCGCTCGACGCGGTCGCGGCCCAGCGGTGCTCGACGACGACGTTCGGGTTCCTCAACCCGCTGCTCTACGCGATGGGACGGCATGGCGGCGACTTCGTGGACGTGACCACCGGCACCAACGAGGTCGCCACGTCGACCGAGGTCGCCAACGCCTATGCCGCAGGTCCCGGCTACGACATGGCCTCGGGACTCGGAAGCCCCCAGGCATCGACGTTCATCACCGCGCTGTGCAACGGCGTCGCGACGGCGTCCGCAGCACCCACCACACCGTTGGCGCACGCGACGTGGACCGTGACGTTCCGCACCGGCAGCGACGCGTACCCGGTCGGGACCCACGTCGTCGTGACCGCGCCCCCCGGCGCCACGCTCCCGTCCGTGCCGTCGGCATGGAGCGTCACCACGTCGTCGGGGACCCACGCGCCGAGCGCCGTCGCGGTCACGAGCTCGAGGTTGAGCACGTCGGCGAACGTCGCCACGCTCACGATCGCCGGAGCCGCGCCGCCCGTCGGGCTCGTCACCCTCACCGCCACCGGCGTCGTGAACCCCCAGACCGTCGGCACGGCGGCCGTCGTCGTGACCGACTCGATCGACTCGCTCCTCGCGGCCGCCCCGCTCCAGCTCGACACGGCGGCGCCCAGCTCGCTGCACTCGATCGTCGCCGCGGTGCCAACGAGCGCCGGCGTCGCAACGGACGGCGCGACGATCCGTGTGACCGTCCGAGACGCCTCGGGCGACGCCGAGGCAGGCGTTCGCGTGGTTGCGACGGCGACAGGGCGCGGCGTCTCCAGGTTCACGGCCCGGTTCACCGACTCGTTCGGTCGCCTCACGTTCGTGCTCCGCGACGACAGGGTCGAGTCGTCCGTCGTCCACGTCACCGTGGGCTCGGTCCGCATCGGATTCGCGACCGTCAGGTTCACGGACCCGTGGCGATCCCGTGCCCAGTACCTCGTGCTGGATCGCGCGCGGGTGTCCGGGCCGCCTGCGGTCGTCGCCACGTCGGGGACCCGCTTCGTCTCGATTGCACGGCTCACCGATGGTCGGCTCCTCGTCTCGATCCCCGAAGGCGCCGGGCTTCGAGCAGCCGTCCTTCCCGTCTCGGCATCGATCCCGCGGTGCGCGTCACCACCCTCGCTCGCGCGATCGGGCGGCTGGCTCTACGCCGCCTACCGCTCGGTGGCTGGCCACCTGATTGTGCTGCGACAGGGCGGCGGCTCGCACCTGGGCGGCTGGCACGGCGTGGACCTGACCACCGCGCGAATCGCGCCGCTGGTAGCAGGCGATCCCTCGGCGGCCGTCAGCGGGGTGGGCAACGCGTCGCGGCTCTCGGTCGCCGCAGTGAGCCAGCGACGCGACGTCGTGCGCGCGTCCGCGCCGCTGTCGGACCTGTCGCGGTTCACGACGCTCGACGTCACCCGCGCGGCCGGACAGCTGCCGACCGCCGCAGGCGACGTGGCGCAGGTCGCCATCGACGGCACCGTGGTGCTCGCCGTGCACACGTCTGACGGTCGTCTCGTGGTGTTCTCGCCGATCACGGGCAAGTGGGTCGCCGACGACCTCGCGGTCGACGCGTCGTTCTCGGACGCCGGTGGCGGTGCGATCACCGGCAACCCGTCTGCGGCCGCGACTCCCGCTGGCGTGACCATCGCGGTGCAGACGGTGTCGAAGCACCTCGACGTCTTCGTCGGGTCGCCAGGGAACTGGTCGGCCACGACGATCGACGTGAGCGCCGCCGGCACGAGCCGACCGGCCGACATGGCGTCGCTGCCCGCGCTCGACGGCACGCCGCGCGTTGCGGTGAGCGGCGCCGACACCATCGTGCTGGTGCCGTCGGTCACCGGACGTCTCTTCGAGCTCACCTCGGTGGGGGTGAGCGCGCCCTGGTCCGCCTATGACCTCACCGCGCTCGCGCACACCCGAGGCGGCGGGACCGCTGGGGTCTCGGTGCTGCCCGGCGAGAGCCTCTCGCTCCTCGGCGCCTTCGGCGGGACGCTCACGCAGCTCTATGGTCCCGCGCTCTGACACTGTCGGCGCGGGTTGGTGGCCTAGCGTGGTGTGCCGCGGAGCGGACAGCGGGCACGAGACGCCCGCTCGAAGGACCAACAGGTGACTCGACGAGGACCACGCACCCCGATCGCGGCACTCGCCGCGCTCCTCGCCGCCGCCGGCACGCTCGGCGCCGCGGCGCCGCTCCTCGCCGCGCCCCGGGCACCAGGCACCACCGTGCACGCAGGACTTGCCGTCGTGCAGTACTCGGCGACCAGCCCCGCACCGCTCCCCTGGAACGCGCACCTGCTGTCGGGCGCGGACCCGGCCAGGACCACCTCGAGCGGTCCACGGGCCGCGCCGGCAGCGGGCGGCGGCATCCAGGTCGCGTTTCGCAACCCCGTCGGCGACGTGATCTGGCTCAACGGGTCTGCCGGCGGCGCCTTCTCCTCGACTGACCTGACCGCGCTCACCCAGACGCAGCCGATCTCGAGCCAGCCCGTCCCGCTCGTCGGCCGCGGCCTCGACGAGGTGTTCTGCGTGACGACGTCGAGCCACCTGGTGCTGCTCACTCGGCAGTACGTCCACTCGGGCCTGCAGCGGGGCACCGAGTACCCCGACGAACACCTGAGCTCGGTGCACTGGGCGCGCGCGGACCTCACCGCGCTCGGTGGACCGCTCGTCGCGGGCACGCCGTCGGTGGTCGTGCAGGGAACGACGACCGCGGTCTTCCTCCGGACGGTCTCGGGCGACCTCGTCGAGTACGCGAACGACAGCCTCTTGGGACGCGCGTGGAACGGCTACGACCTGAGCCTGATGGCGGGCGGACCGAAGGTGACGTCGGACCCCGTCGGGTTCGTCGACCCCGCGACCCACCAGATCCAGGTGGCGTCCACCGAGCTCGGCCCCGTGAAGGGCGACGTCACCGTGTTCACCCCCAACGACGTCGGGGGTCGGATCTGGACGTTCCAGGACGTCTCGGCGACCACGGACACCGCCCCCTCGTCGGTGGGGCTCGCGGGGGTCACCTACCAGGGCAACCCCGTCCTCTTCGGCGCGGGCCCGACGGGCGACCTCGTCGAGTACCTGGCGACCGCCACGGCGAGCGCCGAGACCTGGCGCGCGGCGGACCTCACCTCCTCGGTGGTCGGCGCGCCGCAGATCGCGGGCGCGCCCTCGGTGGTCGTGGCGGGGACGCACCTCGCCGTCGCCGCGGTCGCCTCGTCGTGGGGCGACCTCTTCGAGTGGACGAACACGGGGTCCGCGGGCGCGTGGACGGCCGTGGACGTCTCGATCACCGGCGCCGGCCCGACGCGGACGGTGGCCGGCCGCCCCGCGATCGTGTTCGCCGGCGGCGTGCTGTCGATGTACGCCGCCGGGGTCGCGGTGCCCGCGCCAGAGGGGACTGGCGTCTACGCGATCCCCTGGACGAAGTGGGCACAGGCGCTCCGCGACGGCTGGCCCGTCCTCGGCGTCACGGGCGGGCTCGGTGCGCAGTGCGCGCCGTGGACGTCGATCTCGGCAGCGTCGACGCCGCCCGACGAGTACGTGGGCCAGACCATCCAGGCGTCGCACCAGCGCGAGACCTGGCTCAGCTTCTGGACCGTCAGCGGCCCGAGGACCGCGCCAGGGTCGACGTGCACTGCCGAGAAGGGGACGGTCACCGCCAAGACCTACTACGCGCACGGTGCTGCGGCCGGCGCGTTCGTCGCGACCGAGATCGACTCGTACCGCGCCGCGGGCATCGGGCTCAAGCCCGACTGGGTCATCTTCGACCCGGAGGGCTACCCCGACAACCACTCGGGCCTGTGGGGGCCGACCTCGCCGCCGGCGCGGCTCAACGCGTCGGTCGCGAACTGGTACGCGATGCTCGCGGGGTGGCGCGCCGGCATCGCGTCGGTCGACCCATCGCTCCGCGCGGGGCTCTACGCCAACCAGTACGAGTACATGACCTACCGCCTGTACAACCAGCCGCTGCCGTCGTTCATCGCGGGCTCGTTCGCCGAGCAGATCATCAAGGGCAAGCGCACCCTCGTCGCGCCGTCGCGGACCGCGTTCGGCCCGAACATCCGCGGCTTCGTCATGTTCAACCAGTTCGCCCCGACGTGCACCGAGGTGACCAACGAGCGGCTCATCCTCACCGAGGCGCCCTGGAACGGCGCCTACAACACCGTGCAGATCCAACCCGGCTCGTACTGCCCGCCGGGTCCCTGAGCCGCGACGAAGTCCATCAGCGCGACGTTCGCCGACCAAGAGCCGCGAGTGCACGGCTCGACGGCCCGCCACTCGCAGCAGCGCTGCGGTAAGTTCCGGTCGTGACAGACGACACGACGGCGAGCACGACTGCGGGCGGCGCAGCGACCGCAGATCCCGATGCCGGCGACCAGGAGAACACCACCGACGCGCCCCGCGAGGAGCCCGCGCGAGACTCGGAGTCGGTCGACCTCAAAGGGATCCTCCGCCAGCTCACCGCGCCGATGATCGAGTCCCTCGACTCGCGACTCCGAGAGCAGGTCGAGGCGCACGTCGACGAGCAGATGTCCGCAAAGGTCGACGCGGCCATCGCGGACCGTCTCGCGACGGTCGACCGAGCGATCGCCGACCTCTCGAGGACGATCGCTGCGCTCGAGCACCGTGTCGCGCTCCTCGAGTCGAGCAGCACCGAGATCATTTAGCCCCGACTTCGGGGTGGTGCTAGCAGCCTGCGCCGCGACGAGGTACCACCCTGCGCAGGTGACACGCCGCCCGACACACTTGGCCCCGATGGGCCTCGACCTATGACCTGTGTGCTCATGGTCTTCCGAGCCGAGCTGCGCCGTCGTTGGGGCGCGTGGCTCGCCCTGTCGCTGCTCGTCGCCCTCGTTGCAGGAACCGTGCTCGCGGGCGTCTCAGCAGCGAGGCGGACCGCATCAGCGTTCCCCGACTACGTGCAGCAGTACGGCGTCGACGCCCAGGCCTACGGGTTCCCCGACTTGCCGCGCACCTTCTACTCGCTGCCGAACGTCGACACCGTCTCCACCCAGACGTACTACCTGAACGGCAACGCACTCATCGGGAGCCGAACCATCTCGGGGACGTTGCTCAACGTCTCGTCGATCCCGGCAACGCATCTCTCCAAGACGATCAAGCTGGTCTCTGGAAGGTTGCCCACCTCGCCGAACGAGGTACTGGTCGGATTCTCCTTCGCCCAGCAGTACCGCCTGCACCAGGGATCGGTCGTGACCGTGTCGATGTACGCCCGCTCCCAGTTGCGAACCGTGTTGAACAGCCAAGGCAACCCGCCCACGCACGGTCCGGTGCTGCGACTCGTCGTGACCGGCATCGGCCTGTCCATCTCTGACTTTCCAAC
>DATBQT010000070.1:0-1635 GCA_036560685.1 Acidimicrobiales bacterium | reverse complement strand
TACCTGGCGAGAGGTGCTGAGGATCCCCGAGGCGAGTCCCGCGTCCTTCGAGGACACCGTGGACGTCGCGGCGGCCGCCAGGGGGCTGAACAGCAGGCCGAGCGCGAACGCGATCGCGCAGCCCGGGAGCATGATCCCGAGCACGTAGGTGGAGCCCGTCGTGAGGTGTGAGAGGAAGAGGAACCCTCCGGTGGCGAGCGCCGTGCCGACCGTCGCGATCGGCCACACGCCGACCCTGGACATGATGCGGCTCGAGATCTGGGCGCCGACGATGATCGCGATCGACTGTGGGAGGAAGGCGACCCCGGTCTTGAGCGCGGAGTACCCGAACACGTCCTGCATGAACAGGGTGAGGAAGTACCACATCGCGAAGAACGCCCCCCCGATCAGGAACATCACGACGTTCGCGCCCGACGCGGTCCTCGACTTGAAGAAGCGGAACGGCACGAGCGGGAGCGTCGCGACGCGGGTCTCGACGTACGCGAACGCGCCAAGGAGCACCGCGGCGATGCCGAGCGTGATGATCGTCCGGGCCGATCCCCACGGATACCTCGTGGTATTGACGATGCCGTAGACCGCGGTGGAGAGGCCGGCAGTGACCAGGATCGCACCGAGCACGTCGAGCGGCGGCTTGTCGCCGACGCGGGCGTGCTCGGGCAGCCACGTCACGGCCATGAACCCGAGCGCCACCCCGATCGGCACGTTGATGAACAGGACCCACCGCCAGGACAGCTCGGTCACGAGGATTCCACCAAGGATCGCCCCGGTCGCGCCACCCGCGCCCGCGACCGCGCTCCACATCCCGATCGCCTTGGCGAGCTTCGGACCCTGGAACGTCGTCACGATGATCGTGAGCGTCGCCGGCGACAGGATCGCGCCGCCAAACCCCTGGACGGCTCGCGCTGCGGTCAGCCAGGTATCCGTCGTCGCGAAGCCACCGGCGAGGCTGGCGGCCGTGAAGATCGCGAGACCGACGAGGAACACGCGCTTCTGTCCGAAGAGGTCAGCGGCGCGGCCGCCGAGGAGCAGGAAGCCGGCGAAGGTGAGGACGTAGGCATTCACGACCCACTGCAGCCCCGACGCCGAGTAGTGCAGGTCGCGAGCGATCGTGGGGAGCGCGACGTTGACGACCGAGACGTCGAGCACGACCATGAACTGGGCGATGCACGCGACCGTCAGGATCAGGCCGGTGTGGGTGCGGCGGCCCGTCGCAAGATCCACCGAGCAACAATAACGGTGACCTGTCACAGCGCCGCGTGGCCCGCGCACCGACCACGTGAGCTGGCGGCGCCCAACAGTGGACGCGTTGTCAACTGCTAGAACGTGCGCGTGCCCGCCCGTCTCGCAGTGCCTGCCGAGACGAGGCAGGGAGAGACCCGGGTCAGCCTCACCCCGGACGGGGCGAAGCGGCTCGTCGTCGACGGGTTCGAGGTGGTGGTTCAGCACGACGCCGGCGCGATGGCCACGTTCACCGACGAGCAGTACGCCGACGGCGGCGCCACCATCGCCGCGTCCGCCGAGGAGGCCTGCCTAGGGGCGTCGATCGTGGTGCGCGTGAACGCGCCGACGCTCGACGAGGCCTCGATCCTCGACGAGCGGGCGATCCACCTGTCGTTCCTCCAGCCCGCGCAGAGC
>DATBQT010000069.1:0-7328 GCA_036560685.1 Acidimicrobiales bacterium | reverse complement strand
TCGGCCGACTGGGGTCAGGGTGGTCCTCCAGGGAGCCAGGAGCCGGTGTGGACACGCACGTCAGGGCCCTGGGATCCTGCGATCTTCACCGTTCCCCCGCCGTTGCGGTTCGTGATGTTCACGGACGGGTCGTGCTCGCAGGGCCAGTGCACCGTGGTCGGGTTCGCGAGCCTTCCACCGACCGGGGGTGAGTACTCGCCCTCGGTGCCAGTGGTCGCGACGGTGCCGTAGCCGCGCGCGGCACGGCTCGCACCGGCGGCCGTTGCCGCCTATCCCAGCGCGAGTCCGATCCTCGCCGCCGAGGTCCCCACGGTTCGGTCAACGCTGAGGTCCAGACGCTCCCACCACGACTCGGGCGTCGCATCCAGTACGTCGTCTCCTACAAGTCCGACCAGCTCGCAGCGGACCACGTGGGCGCCATCGGCCAGACGCTGCTCGACGAGCAGGTAGACGTCCTTCGGCGTCACCCTCGTCGGTTCCAAGAGGTTGCAGCTCACCTGGGTGGCGCCCGCTACCTCGAAGCCGAGGGCCCGCACCGCGTCGCTGCGGATCGACCTCGCGATCGCGCTCGTCGCCGCGAGTGTCGCGCCCTGCAGCCACACGTTCCAGGCGACGAGCGGCCCACGCGCACCGACTGCGCACGCGCCGACCCTCGGACTTGGGTCGGCCGACCCCCTGTCGGGGTCGAGTCCCTTGAACGCGGCGCGCCGGACCTCGGGCAGCGAGCGCACCGTGCCGTCGGGAAGGGGGCCATAGCGGAAACACGGCACGCCGAGCGCTCCGAGCCGCTCGATCGTGTGCTCGCGGGCAGCGATCGCGTCGCCCATCGTGGCGTGGCCGACCGGCGTGAAGGGAACGACGTCGAGCACGCCAAACCGGGGGTGCGCGCCGCGGTGCGCCCGCAGGTCGATCAGCTCGATCGCGGTGACGGCGAGCGAGAGAGCCGCGTCGACCACCGCAGCGCTCCCGCCGAGCAGCGTGAAGACGCTTCGATGGTGGTCCCGGTCGACGTGGACGTCGGCCAAGGTGTCGCCCGCTGCGGATCGAAGGGCGGCGAGAACGGCTCGATCCTTGCCCTCACTGAGGTTGGCGGCGCACCACAGCGCGCCGCTTGCGCCAGCGGTCAGGCGTGGAGTCTGGTCAGCACGCCCTTGCGGCGGGCCCGGAGGATGCGCCGACGCTCGCGCTCGCTCTTGCCACCCCACACGCCGTGGTCAATGTGGTTCTCAAGGGCGTACTCAAGGCACTCCGACGCGACGGGACACGTCGCGCAGATCTTCTGCGCTCGGATCACGCCGAGGCCGTCGCTCGGGAAAAACGTCTCCGGCGGGACCTCTCGGCACTTGCCGTCAGCCATCCACTCGGTCGTCATTTGTCTCCTCCTAGGTCCCACATATACGATCCCATACCCCGGTGACGCCCACAAGCCACCACGCGTGCAATGTTTCACATATTGCTCGCGAGAAAGCCCCGGTGATCAGGGGAAACATTTGCGCCATCGCGCGGAGCCGTAAGTTCTTGATAAGGAGCCCCCAGTGACCCAAGTCCCCGAGGAAGTCGTCGAGCCCTTCGAGCCGGTTGGGCACGTGCGGATCGTCTACCTCGGGCCGGTCGCCCCGCACTGGGAGATCCAGAGCGACTGGGGCGACGAGGAGCTGATCCAGTCGTTCGCCGACCGCGCGAACGCGAGGCTCGTGCTGCTCCCGCCGCACGACCCGCAGTTCCGTCGGAACCGCGAGCGCGTCGCCCGAGACGCGGAGCGAGAGCACCTCGAGCTCGAGTGGGACCTGGGCTTCGACGAGGAGTCCGCCGAGACCCGCGCTTAGGCGCGAGGCTCGTCCAGCTCGGGGAGCGACGTCCGCGCCAGCCACAGCCCCGGCGCCACGATCTCCGCGGGCGTGGGCAGCCCGGACGCGTCGCGCGTGAGCCGCGCGAGCGCGTCGATGCCCTCGCGCTCGACGACGCCCGCCACGAAGGCCACGCCGAGCTCGACGCGCTCCTTGGACAGGTCGACGCCGAACAGGCCGGCTGCAGCCTCGTCACCCTTGCTGTCCCCGGTCCGATGGCGGTGCCAGGCCTCGGCCAGCTGGCCGGCGTCGCCCACGACGCGGCCCGCGACGACGCGGGCGATCTCGTCGAAGTACGCGCCGAGCGCGGTGATCGCCGCGTTGAGCGCGTCGTTCGCGGGGCTCGGGCCCCCGTCCATCCCGGACAGGCCCTCCAAGAGCCGCTCGGGGTCGCCGAGCAGCCTCGAGAGGTCCTCGGGGTCGTCGGCGTCGGTGAGCCGCTGAAGCAGCGTGCGCTGGGCGGCCATCTGGGTGGCGGTCGCCTCAGCGAGGAGCGACTCCACGCGCGCGGCCGTCGCGGGGCGCAGGTAGACGGCGTGCGCGGCCAGCTCGCGGGCGATCGTGAAGGCAGCCACGTGGTCGGGGTCGAGGCTCCAGTCCTCCGCGAACCGATCGAGGTTGCGCACGACCAAGAGGGGCTGCTGCGCGGCGGGCCAGGGCAAGGGGAACGCCGATGACCCGAGCGCGCGCTCGGCGAGGTGCCCCGCCGTGGAGCCGACCTGGAGGCCGACGAACATCGGCCCCATCGACGACGCGAACCGAGCGAGCATCGCCGCGGTCGTGTCCTCGGGGTCCGCTGGCTCCGGGGTGGTCGGCGGCGGTGCGGCCGCGGCAGCGACGAGTGGCTCGAGGCGGGGTCGCCAGGACTCGAGCGCGGCGATCGCCCAGGACGCGCGCGTCGCGGGGACGACCGCCGCGTCCACGGGCGCACCGGTCACCTCGCTCACGTGCAGCGCGACGACGCCACTGATCTGCTCGAGGTGGATTCGCGAGACGGGGTCGGGGTTGTAGCCCGCCTGCTCGTCGGCGACGACGCTGAGGGCGAGCGCCTTCGCAGCGTCGAACCACGCGGACGACGGCGTGCCGCCCATCGCCTTCATGAGATCGCCGAGGAGGCCCTCGAACCCGTTCGGCGGGACCGTCACGCGCCGAGCCTACGGGGAGGCAGCGAGGTGCACGACTCGGTCAAATCGATGCCCGTTGTGCACCAGCGACACGACCGTCGGCTGGCCCGGCGAGCTCGTGTAGAGCAGCGACCCGACGTCGGCCATCGTGCGCACGGGCTGCGAGTTGATCGCGACCAGCACGTCACCGGGCTTGATGCGGCCCCACGACGCGCCGTTGCGAGCGACGGAGCCCACCTTCGCGCTGCCCGTGGCGGTCGCTGCCCCGACCAGCTGGAGCCAGCCGTGGCCGGCGGTGTTGCCGAGGACGATGCGCTGCGCGAGCAACTGCAAGAACAAGGCGGGCACGAAGCTCGACGGGCCGAGCGCCGGCACGGATGCAGCGACCGCTCGACCTTGGCCGTCGAGGACGAGCGAGCCGGCGACCACGCCGATGAGGCTGACGCCGTGGGTCACGCCGATGAGCGAGGACCCGACTCTCGTCGGGGTCGGCGCCGCGTTGAGGTACGAGGCCGCATACTGGAACTCGACGGGGGTCACCGAGCCGCGCACCGCCGCGAGCGCCGTGAGCGTCGTCGGGGAGCCGCCGGTCGCGACCGCGGGCTGCAGCGACGCGATCGGCGTCACGGGCGCGGACCCCGGGAACCGCAGCGCGGTCACGCCGAGCAGTCGGTCCGTGCCGACGACCGTGAGCACGACGGTCGGCTGACCGGGCCGCAGGCCCATCACCGACGCGCCCGCGGGGATCGGTGTCGTCGTCACGGCCAAGTCGCCGGGCGGCACGATCATCGCGGTCGCGGTGCCGAGGTGCGATCCCTCATAGATGACGAGCGCCATCGTCGCGTCCGCCGCGGCGCGCACCGGCGCGGGAAGCGCGCCGACCCTGGTCGCGACGTGCGGACCGACGGTCGCGCCTGCCGGCTGCGTGCTCGGCGCGGCGAGCAGCAGGCCGCCCGCCACGAGCAGCGCCGACGCCGACGTGGCGATGCTCACCTGGAAGCGCCGTGACAGGGACGTCCGTGTGGTCGCGGGCAGCGTGACGTTCTCGAAGGACCCTGGCAGCTCGGAGGGGTGGACCCAGGTTCGCTCCGAGGGCGTCGGGAGCGCGCTCTGGCGGCCCGAACCACGCATCTCAAGGAAGTAGCGGAGGCGCCGGAACACCTGTCCAAGGGTAGCGACGCCGGTTGCCCTTTGGGTGTCGCCCCTACCATCGTGCTCGTGGCGCCCACCCTGGCCATCGACGTGGGCACGTCGATGACGCGAGTTGCGACCGAGGGGGGTGGCCTCATCTTCGCTGAGCCGACCGTCGTGGCGATCGACACCCGCACGGGGGCCGTGGTGGCACTGGGCCACGAGGCGATCGAGCTCGTCGGGCGGACTCCCCGGCACGTGGTCGCGTTCCGCCCGATGCACAAGGGAGCAACAACTGACTTCGACGTCGCCGCACGCCTCCTCCACGGTGTCCTGGAGCGGTGCGGCATCGGGCGGTTCTCGAGGCCCCGCGTCCTGCTCACCGTCCCCGCGTCGGCGACCGCGATCGAGCGCAGGGCCCTGCGTCAGGCGGCACGACGTGCGGGGGCTGCCCACGCGCACCTCCTCGAGGCACCGATCGCTGCGGCGATCGGGCTCGGCCTGCCCATCCACGACCCCGTGGCGAGCTCGGTCGCGGTCGTCGGGGCAGGGACCACCGAGGTGGCCGTCATCTCCCTCGGCGGCATCGTGTCGCTCGCGTCGATGCGCGTCGGCGGCGAGGACCTGGACCGAGACATCTCGGACTGGATCCGCCGAAACGACGACGCCGTGATCACCGCCGCCACCGCCGAGGTCCTCAAGATGTCGGTGGCGACCGCCTCGGACGAGCCTCGCCGTCGCGCCGCGGAGGTGCCCGCTCGCAGGACGCACGACGGCGTCGCGCTGCTGCTGCGCGTCACGGGCGAGCAGGTCCACGAGGCGATCCGCGACCACGTCGTCCAGATGATCCGCGCGTCGTCGGAGTGCCTGGCGCAGGCCCCGCCCGACCTCGCACAGGACGTCCTCGTGCACGGCCTGCACGTCGTCGGGGGTGGCTCGATGCTCGACGGGCTCGTCGCGCGCCTCGAGGTCACGACCGACGTCCCCGTCAACTCGTGCGAGGCGCCGGCCGAGGCCGTGGTGCTCGGCGCGGGTCGTTGCCTCGAGGATCTCGGGCGGCTCTCGCAGCTGTTCGCGTCCGCCGAGCGCTAAGTCGGCTTCGGCTCGTCGCCGGCGCGCAGCGCCTCGGCGGCCTGTCGCACCTGCCAGTCGCGATCGCCCAGCGCGGCGTCGATGCCCGCTTCGACCTCGGGTCCTTCGAATCCAGCGAGCGCGACGACGGCGCGCCGCCGCACGGCGGGCTTGTCGCTGAGCGCCGCGAGCACGGCGTCCAGCCCGGTCTGGTCACCGATCGAGCCGAGTGCGGCGACCGCCGCCTCGCGGCACCGCGGGTCGTCGTGGCCGACCGCGACCTGCGCGAGCGCATCGGTGGCCGACCTTGCCTCGGACTCCCCGAGGGCGTCGGCGGCCGCGACGACGACGAGGGCGTCGTCATCGTCGAGGCACGCGATGAGCGCCGCGTCGACCACCGGGCTCGGCGCCGGCGCGCGCGCCTCGATCTCGCACGCCCTTCGCCGCACCAGTGCCGACGGGTCGCGGAGTGACCGCACTCGCTCGGGCTCGCTGCGATGCCCGAGTCGATGTGCCGCGCTCACCGCTCGTGCGCGAAGCTCTGGGTCCTCGTCTTCGAGTGCGTCGGCGACCACCTCGCTGGGCTCGGCGCCATGGCCGGCAAGCACGACCTGGCGCGCCCGCATGGCTACGGTGTCCGGATCGTCGAGCACCCGACCAGTGAACCACCCACACGGCCGCGTCGTGGCACGGCGGTTGCCCTCGGGATCCTCGTGCTGCTCGCGCTCGCGCTCGTCGTCGCCGCGTTCGTCCAGGTCGACGAGTACGCGATCACGCCGGGGTACTCCCAGCCGGTTGGCCCGCTCATCAAGGTGATCGACCACCCCCACGACGCGACGAGGCGGAACATCCTGCTCACCGACGTCTACCTCTCGCGGCTGTCCGCGTTGCAGTGGCTCTGGGACACCATCCATCCCGTCCACGTGCAGCTCATCCCGGGGAGCGAGCTGTCCGGTCCCGACGTGCCCACCTCTGAGCTCCAAGCGCAGGGCTACCTCGAGATGTACGACTCGCAGAACTACGCGAAGGTGGCGGGGATGCGCGCGCTGCACCTCGACGTCCGCGGCAGCCACGCCGGGGCGACGGTCACGGCCGTGACGACGGCGGCCTCCGGCACGCTCAATGTCGCCGACCGGATCGTTGGCGCGCGGGGCCACGCGGTCACCGACGTGTGCAGCCTCGTGATCGCGCTGCACGGCGCGGTCCCCGGGACCTCGGTCACCCTCAAGGTGCAGCGAGCGACGATCTCGCAGTCGGGCTCGATCTCCTATGCCACCGCGACGACGATCAGCGTGCCGACCGCAGCCGTGCCGCGCGGCGACACGCAGTCCGGATGCCCCGGCGCGAAGCCGCGCACCGTGTGGCTCGGCATCTCACTCGAAGACGCGATCCAGTGGGCCTTCCCCGTGTCGGTGACGATCAACACCGCGAACATCGGCGGACCCTCGGCGGGCCTCGCGATGACGCTCGGCGTGATCGACGCGCTGTCGAACGGCTCGCTGACGGGCCACGTCCGGATCGCCGCCACCGGCACGATCGACCCGTCGGGCAACGTCGGCGACGTGGGCGGCGTCGCGGAGAAGACGATCGCGGTGGAGACGGCGGGGGCGACGGTCTTCTTGGTGCCGCCACAGGAGCTGGGCGTCGCGCAGGCCGCGGCGTCGGGTGGTCTCAAGGTCATCGCCGTGGCCACGCTCGACCAGGCGCTCGCGGCGATCAAGCGCGCCGGGGGCACCACGCCGGTCCCGATCACTGGGCCAGTGACGACGGGCGCGACGTCGTAGGCTCGCTCTGACATGGAAGACCGGACCACCATCTCGTCTTCGCGCCTGTCGTCGAGCGACGTCGCACGCGCCACGTTCTCCCCGTCGCGCAGGGGCTACGAGCCGAGGGAGGTCCGCTCCTACCTCGAGCAGGTCGCCCGCGAGCTCGCAGGCGCGGAGAAGCGCATCGCAGAGCTGCGAGAGCACGTGGCGGATGCGGAGCGCCGCGCGAAGAACCCGGTCCTCGACGAGGCGACGCTCGCGAGCGCGCTCGGGACGCAGAGCGCGGCGATCCTCCGCAGCGCCCACGAGGAGGCCCAGCGGGTCGTCACGGCGGCCCAGACGCGCGGGACCGAGCTGCTGAGCGAGGCCCAGGAGCGCGCCGCCGCGCT
>DATBQT010000068.1:0-5481 GCA_036560685.1 Acidimicrobiales bacterium | reverse complement strand
CGCCGATCACGGCTACGCCCTCACGCCACGGCTCACCATCTATCCCAGGTACGCCACCGACGTCGGGCAGCGCTGGCTCGACGCAAAGGTTCGCACCCCGGTCCTCAAGCTCCACGACGCGACGGGGCTCGGCAGGGAGGACGCCTGGGTGTCCGGTGGCACGGCGGCGCCACCGAGCGGTCGGACGTCGTCGGCGTCCACCGCGGTCGACGCGCGCGTGATCGAGGCGCTCGACGGCGTCCTCGCCGGCCACGAGCCCGGCATCGAAGAGCTCGTCGCGCTCTTCAGCGCGAGGGGCGCGGACGTGGCGGCGATCTGCGACGCGGCCGACGAGCTGCGCCTCCGCCGCGTCGGTGACGACGTGACGTTCGTCATCAACCGGAACATCAACTACACGAACGTGTGCACGTTCAAGTGCAGGTTCTGCGCGTTCTCCAAGGGACCGCTCTCGCTCAACCTTCGGGGCGATCCCTACCTGTTGGACCTCGAGGAGGTCGCGAGGCGGGTGCACGAGGCAGAGGAGCTCGGCGCCACCGAGGTCTGCCTGCAGGGCGGCATCCACCCCTCGTTCGATGGCGACTACTACCTCGACGTCCTGCGCGCGGTGCGCGAGGGCTCGTCGCGCATCCACATCCACGCCTTCAGCGCCCTCGAGGTCTTCGAGGGCGCGCGACGCTCCGGCAGCTCGCTCGCCGAGTACCTGACTGCGCTCAAAGAGGCGGGCCTCAAGACCCTGCCGGGGACTGCGGCCGAGATCCTCGATGACGACGTTCGCGCCGTGCTCTGCCCCGACAAGATCTCGACGGCGCAGTGGCTCGAGGTCCACGAGACCGCCCACGGGATCGGGCTCCGGTCGAACGTCACGATCATGTTCGGCGCCGTCGAGACGTCGCGCTCGTGGGCCAGGCACCTCGTGGCCACGCGCGAGCTGCAGCGACGGACGGGCGGGTTCACCGAGTTCGTCCCCCTGCCCTTCGTGCACATGGCCACGCCGCTGTACCTGCGGGGCAACGCACGCAAGGGTCCGACGTTCCGCGAGGTCCTGCTCATGCACGCGGTCGGCCGCCTCGCCTACGACGGGCTCATCGACAACGTGCAGGCGTCGTGGGTCAAGCTCGGCGCCGAGGGCTCACGCCGTGTGCTCCAGTCGGGGGCGAACGACCTCGGCGGCACGCTGATGGACGAGAACATCTCGCGCGCCGCGGGTGCCGCGCACGGCCAGCGCATGGGCGTCGACGAGCTCACGGCGATTGTCGAGCCGCTCGGCCGCCCGCTGCGCCAGCGCAGCACGCTCTACGCGGCCGCGGGATGAGCGACAAGGAGCCCTTCAAGCGAGCCGTCGACGAGCTGGTGGAGGGCGTCGAGCTCACCCGTCAGCAGCGCGACCTCGTGATCTCGATGTTCGAGACGGTCGTCGGGCTCGCGCGGACCGACAGCGACGTGGGCGACCTCAAGATCGTCGATACCGCGCTCCAGGAGATGGCCGAGGCCTTCGAGGTCTTCGGGCCCTGGCGCGACGTGCGCAAGGTCACCATGTTCGGCTCGGCGCGCACCGCACCGGAGGACCCCATCTACGTGCTCGCGCGCGACCTCGCGCACCGGCTCGCCGAGGAGGGCTGGATGATCGTCACCGGCGCCGGCCCGGGGATCATGGCCGCGGGGACCGAGGGGGCGGGTCGCGACCGGTCCTTCGGGGTCAACATCCGGCTCCCCCACGAGCAGGGCGCGAACGCCTTCATCGCCCAGGACCCCAAGCTCGTCGAGATGCGGTACTTCTTCACGCGCAAGCTGATGCTCATCAAGGAGTCGCACGCCTACGTCGTGCTCCCCGGCGGGTTCGGGACGCTGGACGAGTGCTTCGAGCTGCTCACGCTCCTGCAGACCGGCAAGGCAGAGCCCGCGCCGGTGGTCCTCGTGGAGACGCCCGGCGGTGGCTTCTGGCACGCGTGGCTGCGCTTCGTCCAAGAAGAGGTGGTGCCCCGCGGCTACGTGTCGCCGCCGGACCTCGGCTTCTTTCGGATCGTGACCAGCGTCGAGGACGCCATCGCCGAGATCCAGCACTACTACCGCAACTACCACTCGGCGAGGTGGGTGGGCGACCTGCTCGTGCTGCGTCTCGAGCGCCTCCCTGACGACGAGACGCTGGCCGCGCTGTCGGCGGAGTTCGCCGACATCGTGGTGAGCGGCCGGATCAGGGCGACCGAGCCGCTCCCGCCGGAGCGCTCGTCCGGCGCCCACCTCGAGCTGCCGAGGGTCGCTCTGCGCTTCGACAAGTTCAGCTACGCGCGGCTGCGCGAGCTGATCGACCAGCTGAACGAGTACTGACCACCAGCGAGCCGATCGACGCTCGGGGCCGCTAGTCGGTGCGCTCGGTGCCGCGCAGCAGGGTCGACGCCTTCTCGAGCGACCTGCGCGCCCTCGTGACGACGCGCTCGAGGCCCGCCTCGTGACCCGCCGCGTCGGCGCCGGTCGCCGCGCGGAGCAGGTCCAGCGCGCGGTCGGCGAGGCGCTCGGCGAGCGCGTCGATCTCTGAAGCGATCTCGGCCAGCTGCTCGTCGGTGCTCACGCGCGGTGGTGGTCGAAGGTGACGACGTCGAGCTCGCCCTTGGCGAACTGCGCGCGCAGCACCTTCTTGTCGAACTTGCCCACTGACGTGCGAGGGATCGCGTCGATGAACGCCCACTGGTCAGGCAGCCACCACTTCGCGACGCGCGGCTCGAGGAACGCGACGAGCGACGCCGGTGTCGGCGCCTCGCCGCCGGGCTTGGCCACGACGCAGACCAGCGGACGCTCGGCCCACCGCTCGTCGGGGATCGCCACGACCGCGGCCTCGAAGACGTCCGGATGTGCCATGACCTCGTTCTCGAGCTCGACGGAGCTGATCCATTCGCCGCCCGACTTGATGACGTCCTTGGTCCTGTCCGAGATCGTCATGAACCCCCGTCCGTCCAGCGAGCCGACGTCGCCGGTGCGGAGCCAGCCGTCGTGGAACTTGTCGGGGTCGTCGGACGCGTAGTACGCCGCGGCGATCCATGGGCCGCGCACCTCGAACTCCCCCACCGCCTCGCCGTCGCGCTCGAGGACGCGCCCGTCGTCGTCGCAGATGCGGATCTCCACGCCCGCGACGAGCCGGCCGGCCTTCGCGCGGA
Organism: Acidimicrobiales bacterium; assembly: GCA_036560685.1. GTDB lineage: Bacteria > Actinomycetota > Acidimicrobiia > Acidimicrobiales > RAAP-2 > Palsa-459. The sequence continues at coordinate 2,332 of DATBQT010000068.1, read as the reverse complement.
AGTCGAGGTGGGTCTCGGGCGGCGCGTCCGACGGCGGGATCGCCACCGCGCCGAGCGGGCTCATCTCGGTCATCCCCCAGCCCTGGATCATCGGCACGCCGAAGCGGTCGCGGAAGGCCTGGATCATCGAGCGCGGCACCGCCGAGCCGCCCGCGAGCACGCCTCGCAGCGACGAGAGGTCGGCCTCGTGGGTCTCGGCGGCGTGCAGGAGGTCGTTCCAGATGGTGGGAACCCCGAGCGCGAGCGTCGGGCGGGTGTCTTTGATGATCTTGAGCAGCGGCACGCCCTGGAGCAGGTGCTGCGGCATGACGAGCTCGGAACCCGCGAGCAGGGCCGTGTAGGGCGCGCCCCAGCCGTTCGCGTGGAACATGGGCACGATGAGCAGGCAGCGGTCCGCCTCGCAGTAGCCGAGCGCGTTGGCCGACGTCGACGCCATCGAGTGCAGCCACGTGGAGCGGTGCGAGTAGACGACGCCTTTGGGGTTGCCCGTGGTCCCCGACGTGTAGCACATCGCCGCCGCGGCACGCTCGTCGAGGTCGGGCCAGTCGAACCCAGGCTCTTGGGCGCCGAGCAGCTCGTCGTAGTCGAGGGTCTCCCCCAGCGCGTCGGCGTCACCTTGGCCCCGAACGATGATGGTCTCGACCGTCGTCAGCTCGCTTCGCACCCGAGCGAGCACGGGGATCAGGCTCGCGTCGACGATGATGACCTTGTCGCCCGCGTGGTTGATCACGTAAGCGAGCTGCTCTGGGAACAGGCGGATGTTGAGCGTGTGCAGGACCGCGCCCATGGACGGCACCGCGAGGTAGGCCTCCATGTGCTCCTGGGTGTTCCAACAGAAGGTGCCCACGCGGTCGCCCTCGCCGACGCCGAGGTGCCGCAGCGCCTTGGCGAGTCGCTCGGCGCGCTCGACGACCTCCCCGAACGTCGCGGAGCGGTAGCCGTCGTCCTCGCAGGTGATGATCTGCTTGTCGGCGTACAGCCACGAGCCGTGGCGCACGATACCGCTGATCAGCAGCGGCCCGTCCTGCATGGTGCTGCGCATGGTCGCCTCCCTCAGCGCGATGCTACTCAGCGCGGTGCGCGCGCTAGAAGGAGCACGCGCCCGCGGCGATGCGGGCGAGCTGCGCCGACATCGTCGGCATGAGACACGCGGTCGAGAGACCATCGGTGACCGTGACGCCGCTCGGCGTGACGTTGAACCTGAAGCCGACGGGGCCGAGCCGACGGAAGCGATCGGCGAGCGCGGCGATGGAGAACCTCGGGGAGTAGCCCTGCGCGGTCGAGGCGAACGCCGCCGCCACGTAGGCGGCGTCGCTCGCCGCACGCTGCGAGCGGACGTCGTTCGTCAGCGCGATCGCGAACGCGCCTCGCGGGACGGTCGGGGTCACCTGGATCTGCGCCTGGCCGCACACGCCTCGGGAGACCATTGGCACGACCCAGTGCAGGTCGGTTCGCGCCCAGGTGAGACACGCCCATCCCCCGCCCAAGGCGAGCGTCCACCCCCTGGGCGCGACGTTCAGCATCCCGCCGAGCGGGGTAACGACGAGCGATCGCAGGCTGTGGACGGCAAGCTGGCGCATGCCGACGACGCCGGCGCGCTGGAACTCGTTCGCGAGCACGATCGACGACGACAGCCTCGACAGGGTGACGTAGGCGACCTCGTCCTGCTCGGCGTTGGCAAGTGAAGAGGACGCCAGTGCGGTGTTCTGGCGGTCTCGGAGGAACAGCGCGGCGGTGAGCGTCATCGCTCCCGCGAGGGCCACGATCGCAAGGACGCTCGGCCAGCGGCGCGACGTGCGGCGCACCCGAGTGTCGTCGTCGCCCTCGTCCTGCATCGCCTCGGACCCCCTCCCGACCGGCGCTGCTCGCGATCGGGATCAGCGTACCGTCAGGGTCGTTCGCAACGGTGGCAGCTCAGGCGAGCGCGCGGTCGGTCGATCGCACGGGCGCATCGAGCGTGGAGTCGCCCATGAGCCACGCGTCGACTGCTCTCGCGGCGGACCGTCCCTCCGCGATCGCCCAGACGACGAGGCTCTGGCCGCGTGCCGCGTCGCCGCACGCGAAGACGCCGGGGGCCATCGTCGCGAAGTTGGCGTCGACCTCGATGGTGCCCGATGTGGTGTACCGCGTACCGAGCGAGTCGCCGACGGCGCGCTCGGGCCCGACGAAGCCCATGGCGAGCACCACGAGGTCGGCGCGGACGTGCTCGACCTCGCCAGCTTCGCCACCCGAACCGCCGTCAACGTGCTCGATGGCGATCGAGTCCACCGCGCCGTCTGTATCGCCGTGCACCGCAACGGTGCGAACCGCGAATCGTCGCTCCCCGCCTTCT
>DATBQT010000067.1:0-1687 GCA_036560685.1 Acidimicrobiales bacterium | reverse complement strand
CTGCCGCGGAACCACCGCTCCACCGACGCGATCGTGCGCGTGGCGACGGCCGCCCTCGACCAGGGACCGCTCGACTTGGTCGCGGCGACCGAGGGAGGGTCGCTGCCACGCGTGCTCGGCTTCCCCGACGACGAGGCCGAGGCCGCCGCGGTCGCCGCGTGGTGCCGGTCGGTGCGGGGCCCGACCAGGTCGTGGCGCCAGACGGCCATCCTCGCGAGGACGAACGCGGCGCTCAACGTGTTCGAGCGGGCGTGCAGCGCCGCGGGCGTGCCGGCGCTGCGCCTGGGCGCAGAGCACTCCCCCGCGTCGGACCTCGAAGCAGACGACCAGCGGCGCTGGGACACCCCCGAGGTCCCCGACGCCGTGGTGCTCTCGACCATCCACCGCGCAAAGGGGCTCGAGTGGGACCACGTGGCGGTCACCGGCCTCGCCGAGGGACGACTGCCGCTCGGCACGGCGTCGTCGCCCGAGCAGCTGAACGAGGAGCGCCGGTTGCTGTACGTCGCGATGACGCGACCGGAGTCGGCGCTGCTGTGCACCTGGTCGTCCGACGGCGGGCGCGCGTCTCGCAGCCGGTTCTTGGAGCCGGTCGTCAAAGAACTCGAGGCGCTGGCCGCGGAGCGACGTCCCCTGGAGGGGGACGCGCGATCGGCGAGGATCGCCCAGCTTCGCGCGGCGCTCCCGCCAAGACCCGAGGGGTAGGGTCGCTCATGGCCGTCGCGGACCGTGCCGTGCTCGACAAAGTCGTCGCAGACCTCGCGGCCGAGCTGGGCGGCGACCGCGTCAGCGTCGGCGGCGCGGTGAACCCCGACGACTGCCACGACGAGTCCCTCCACGTCCGAGACGCAACGCCCCTGTGCGTGGTGCGGCCGCGGTCGACCGCCGAGGTGGTCCAGGTGGTCTCGATCTGCGCGCGCCATCGCACGCCGCTCGTGGCCAGGGGATCGGGCACGGGCCTGTCGGGGGCCGCGACCCCGCTCGCCGACGGCGTCCTCGTCGCGTTCGACGCGATGGACCAGGTCATTGAGGTCGACACCGCCAACCAGGTGGCCGTGGTCCAGCCGGGCGTGACGCTGCGTGCGCTGGAGTCCGCGCTCGCCGGCACCGGGCTGCACTACCCGGTCTACCCCGGTGAGCTCTCCGGCTCGCTCGGCGGCAACGTCAACACGAACGCGGGAGGCATGCGGGCGGTCCGCCACGGGGTGACGCGCCACCACGTGCTCGGCCTCGAGCTGGTTCTCGCCGACGGCACCGTGCTTCGCACGGGGGGCAAGGTCATGAAGTCCTCCTCGGGCTACGACCTGACCCAGCTCGTCATCGGGTCGGAGGGCACGCTCGCCCTCGTGACCGAGGTGACCGTGAAGCTCTCGCCGCGCCTGGCGCACGGCGCGACGCTGCTCGTCCCGTTCGGCGACCTCGGCGGCGTCACGCATGCCGTCCCCCAACTGCTCGCCGCGGGGCTCACCCCGTCGATCCTCGAGTACCTCGACGCGGTCACCATGGCGAGCATCACGAGGGCCGCCGACCTGGAGTTCGGCGTCGCGGAGGAGATCGCCAGCAAGGCGACGGCGTGGCTGGTCGTCGTCTTGGAGACGCGCACCGAGGCGGGGCTCGACGCCGACACCGAGGCGACCGCGTCGCTCTTGGCCGAGCTCGGTGCGCTCGACGTCTACGTGCTGCCGACCCA
>DATBQT010000066.1:0-1855 GCA_036560685.1 Acidimicrobiales bacterium | reverse complement strand
TCGATCCTCGCCGGGTGGCAGCGAAGGGAAGGCTCGCGCCGGGCCGGATGTTCCTCGTGGACACGGTTGCCGGACGCATCCTCGACGACACGACGGTCCGAAGCGAGCTCGCCGCTGCCGCCCCCTACGCGCAGTGGCTCGACGAGAACCTCGTCCACTTCGACGACCTCCCCGATCGCGCGATGCTCACGCCCCGGCACGACTCGCTCGTCGTCCAGCAGCGCCTCCATGGCTACACCGAAGAGGAACTCGCGGTCGTGCTGGCGCCAACCGCGCAGCGCGGAGAGGAGCCGGTCGGGTCGATGGGATCCGACACGCCAGTTGCGGTGCTGTCGGTCCGGCCCCGGCGGCTCTCCGACTACTTCACCCAGCTGTTCGCCCAGGTGACGAACCCGCCCCTCGACGCGATCCGAGAGGTGCTCGTCACCTCGATGGCCGACACCATCGGACCGGAGGGCAACCTCTTGGATCCGAGCGCCTCGAGCTGCCGTCTCGTCGCCATCGACTCGCCCGTCCTCTCCACGACGCAGCTCGCCAAGCTCCGCTACATCAACGAGCACGGAGAGACGCCGGGGTTCCGGGCATTCGCGATCGACGGCGCGATCGACGTCGCGGACGCGCCGACACCAGCGGAGGCAGGCCAGAGGCTCGAGGCCGCCCTGCGTGCCTACTGCGAGCGCATCGACCGCGCGATCATCGACGGCGCGAACCTGCTCATCCTGTCGGACCGCAACAGCGGGCCGGGACTCGCGCCGATCCCGTCGCTCCTGCTCACCGCGGCGGTGCACCACCACCTGACGAGGACACGGCAGCGCACGCGCGCAAGCCTCCTCGTCGAGTGCGCGGACGCGCGCAGCGTCCACGACGTCGCCCTGCTCCTCGCCTACGGGGCCAGCGCGGTCAACCCGTACCTCGCGCTCGACTCCGTCGAGGACCTGGCTCGTCGGGGCGTCATCGAGGGGATCGACCCCGAGGTGGCGAGTGCCCGCTGGTGCGCGGCCACGACCAAGGGGATCCGCAAGGTCATGTCCAAGATGGGCGTCTCGACGATCGCGTCCTATCGGGGCGCGCAGCTCTTCGAGGCCCTCGGCATCGCCCGCGACGTCATCGACGCCTACTTCACCGGGACGTCCTCTCGCCTGGGCGGCATCGGGCTCCAAGAGCTCGCCGCCGACATGCTCGAGCGCCATGCTGCGGCGTTCCCCGCGCGGCCCACCTCGCAGGCCCACCGAACCCTCGGCGTTGGCGGCGAGTTCCAGTGGCGCCGCGAGGGCGAACTGCACCTGTTCACGCCCACGACCGTGTACCTGTTGCAGCACGCCGCTCGCTCCGATCGACGCGACGTCTTCGACCGCTACACGGCCGAGGTCGACGACCAGTCCGAGCAGCTGCTGACGCTGCGCGGGCTGCTGCGGCTCCGCACGGACGCGGGCGAGCCGGTGCCGCTCGACGACGTCGAGCCCGAGACGGCGCTGTACCCCCGCTTCGCGACGGGGGCGATGTCGTACGGCTCGATCTCCAAGGAGGCCCACGAGACCATCGCGATCGCCATGAACCGCCTTGGCGGACGCTCCAACACGGGCGAGGGTGGCGAGGACGCCGACCGTTGGATCCCCGACACGAACGGCGACAGCCGCCGCAGCGCGATCAAGCAGATCGCCTCGGCGCGCTTCGGGGTGACGAGCGCGTACCTCGTGAGCGCCGACGAGATCCAGATCAAGATCGCACAGGGCGCGAAGCCGGGGGAGGGGGGACAGCTCCCCGCCGCCAAGGTTCACCCGTGGATCGCGGCCACCCGCCATGCGACACCCGGCGTCGAGCTCATCTCGCCACCGCCGCACCACGACATCTACTC
>DATBQT010000065.1:0-3283 GCA_036560685.1 Acidimicrobiales bacterium | reverse complement strand
GCTCGCCACCCGACAGTCGCCGCCAGGGCGTCCGCGCGCAGCCGCCGAGCTCGAGGCGATCGAGCAGGGCGACTGGGTCGTGCGGGTCGTCGTAGTAGCTCGCGAACAGCTCGAGCGCCTCGCGGGCGGGCAGCGACGGCCACACTCCGCCGCGCTGCAGCATCGCGCCGACCTTCGCGACGAGCCGGCCGTGGTCCGCGACCGGGTCGCACCCGAGCACGCGGGCCGTGCCGCCGTCGGGGCGGCGATACCCGAGGAGCGTCTCGACCGCGGTCGTCTTGCCCGCGCCGTTCGGCCCGAGGAGGGCCACGACCTGGCCGGCACGGACCTCGAGGTCGACGCTCGCGACGGCTTCGAGCGAGCCGAATCGCACGGACAGCCCCGTGGCGCAGATAGCGGCGTCGACCACTGCGCAAACCTAGGTCGGTGCGGCAGCGCGGCCGGTCGGTGCGACGAGCAGCGTCGCCTACCATCGCGAGCGTGATCGACCTCGCGCTGCTTCGCCGTGATCCCGGTGCCGTGCGCGCGTCGCTCGGACGCCGTGGCATCGACGTGGCCGAGGTGGACGCGCTCGTCGAGCTCGACGCGGAGCACCGCCTGCGCCTCCAGCGCGCCGAGGACCTCCGCGCCGAGGTGAAGGAGCTGTCGCGCCAGGTGGCGGCGGCCCGCAAGGCGGGGAACACCTCGCTCGCAGAGGAGCTCCAGCTCACGAGCCGCGCGATCGGGCACGACGAGCGGATCGCGACGGCCGAGGCCGAGACGGTCGCCGACGACGTGCGCCACCGCCTCTTGGTGCTGCCGAACCTTCCCGACGACGCCGCACCCGACGGCAAGGACGAGGGCGACAACGTCGAGGTGTCGCGGTGGTGGCCCGGGATCGAGGAGGGCGCGGAGCCACCCACCTACGAGGATCACCAGCGCGTGGCGCACTGGGAGATCGGCGAGGCGCTCGGGATCCTGGACTTCGAGCGCGGCGCGCGGCTCGCGGGCTCGATGTTCCCGCTGTTCGTCGGGATGGGGTCGCGCCTGTTGCGCTCGCTCACCTGGTACTCGCTCGACCGCCAGAGCGAGGCCTACACCGAGGTGCGCCCTCCGACGCTCGTGCTCACCGAGGCGCTCATGGCGTCAGGACACCTTCCGAAGTTCGTCGACGAGGCCTACGCGATCGAGCGCGACGGGCTCTGGGCGATCCCGACCGCGGAGGTCCCGCTCACCTCGATGCACCGCGGCGAGATCCTCGACGAGACGGCGCTGCCGCTCCGCTACTGCGCGACGACGCCGTGCTTCCGGCGCGAGGCGGGCGCCGCTGGCAAGGACACCCGGGGACTGCTCCGCGTCCACGAGTTCGACAAGACCGAGCTGTTCGCCTACTGCACCGAGGCACAGGCGCCCGCCGCCGTCCAGGACATCTGCGACCGCGCCGAGGCGGTGCTCAGGGGGCTGCGGCTCCAGTACCGCGTGCTCGACCTGTGCGTGGGCGAGCTCGGCAACCAGAACGCGCGCACGTTCGACCTCGAGGTCTACGCCCCGGGCGTCGACAAGTGGCTCGAGGTCTCGTCGGTGAGCTGGTATCGCGACTACCAGGCGCGTCGCGCGAACGTGCGCTACCGGCCGAGTGGTGGTGGCTCGCCGGTGATGGCGCACACCGTCAACGGGTCGGTGCTCGGCTGGGTCCGAACCCTCGCCGCCGTGCTCGAGACCTACCGCGCGTCGGACGGCTCGGTGGTCGTCCCCGACGTGCTCGTCGGCTACGCGGGAACCGACCGGATCAGGGCCCGCAAGGCGGGCTAGGTCGCTTCGGGCTTCGGCGCGTCGAAGCGGTAGCCGATGCCGCGCACTGTCGTGATCAGCGTCGGCGACTTCGGGTCCTGCTCGACGAGCGCGCGCAGCCGCTTCACGTGCACGTCGAGGGTCTTGGTGTCGCCCACGTAGTCCGAGCCCCAGACGCGATCGATGAGCACCTCGCGGGTGAGCACGAGCCCCGAGTTCGCAAGCAGCAGGTGCAGGAGCTCGAACTCCTTGCGCCGCAGCTTCACCTCGGTGCCGCGCACATAGCAGCGACGTGTCTCCGGCTCGAGGCGGATGTCGCCGGCCTCGACCGTCGCGGTGTCGTCAACCTGCGGCTCGGCAGACACGCGCCGCCGCTGGACGGCCCGCATCCGGGCAACGAGCTCGCGCAGCCGGTAGGGCTTGGTGACGTAGTCGTCGGCGCCCATCTCCAAGAGCAGGACCGTGTCGATCTCCTCGCCCTTGGCGGACACGACGATGATCGGCACCTCGCTGCGCTCACGCAGCTTGCGGCACACGTCGATGCCACTGAGCTTGGGCAACATGAGGTCCAAGAGGACCAGGTCGGGGCGAGACGACTCGAATGCCTCGAGCGCCTGGGCGCCGTCGGTGGCGACGACGACGTCGAACCCCTCGCGGTCGAGCCCGATGCTCAGCGCGTCGACGAACGAGACCTCGTCTTCGACGAGGAGCACGCGCGGGCGCTGCTCGGCGGCGCGCTGCGCCTTCGCCTTGGGCGTCACTGCTGGTGCAACGGCAGGACCAGTGTGAACGTGGAGCCCTCGCCCTCGCGGGACTCCACCTCCACACGGCCGCCGTGGTTCTGGGCGATGTGCCGGGCGATGGACAGGCCGAGCCCGGTGCCGCCGGTCTGGCGCGCGCGGCCCGGGTCGACGCGGTAGAAGCGCTCGAAGATCCGGTCGAGGTCCTTGGCGGGGATGCCGACGCCCTTGTCGGCGACCGCGACGCGCACGGTACGCACGACGACGGTCGGGGGGCCCTGGGCCTCGTCGAGTGCCTGTCCCTCCTCGTCCGCAGCGCTGAGCTTGTCCTCGCCGATCGTCGAGCTGACGGTCACGATCCCGCCTGAGGTCGAGTAGACGACGGAGTTCTCGAGCAGCGCCGACAGCGCCGAAACGAGCTGTCGGCGGTCGCCGAAGACGATGACGCCCGGGTCGGGCTCCTCGAAGGTGAACTCGATGCCGTGCTGGTCGCCCGACGCGCGGATGCGCTCGATCGCCTCGGCCATCACGAGCACGACGGGGACCAGCTCGCGTGTCGGGGTGCCCTCGGACTCGAGCCGGCTCAGGTCGAGCAGGTCGTCGATGATCCGCGACACCCGGAACGCCTCGAGGTGGATGCGCTCGGCGAGCCTCGACGCCACCGCCTGGTCCTGCTCGGCGAGCAGGGTCTCTGCGAGGAGTCCCAGCGCGCCCATCGGCGTCTTGAGCTCGTGGCTCACGTTCGCGATGAAGTCACGGCGGATCTCCTCGAG
>DATBQT010000064.1:0-7420 GCA_036560685.1 Acidimicrobiales bacterium | reverse complement strand
ATAATGACCGGCGGTCCCCGCTACCGATTGGCCGTGACCGCGATGGTCGAACGCGATCGTGCGGAAACCGGCCGCCGGAAGCGCTTCCAGTTGATGGAACCAGGTGCGAATCGAGTTCGTGACGCCGTGCGACAGCAGGATCGCCGGACCGGAGCCCGACTCCACGACGTAGATGGAACCGCCGTCGAACGCGTCGAGCCGGCGATCCACGTACATCGGCGCCTCGAGCGCCCGGGCCGCGTCACCGTCGGGGCGCTGCCGCAACCGCCGCGCGAGGAGGCGCCCGCCCGCGTACCCGACACCCGCGAGGCCGGCCGCGGCACCGACGGAAGCGCCGGCGACCTTCGCGAGACCGCGCGCGCGGCTCACGGCAGGTAGACCCGGGGAACGCGGGGCCCGATGCCGCACACGATGGTGTACGCGACGGTGCCGATCGCGCGCGCCCACGCCGCCGCGGTGATCTCTTCGTCACCCTGGCGGCCGAGCAGCACGACCTCGTCGCCTACGTCGACGTCGTGGTCGTCGGCGCAGTCGACGAGCAGCTGGTCCATCGTGACCACCCCGGCGAGCGGCCGGCGGATGCCCCGGATCAGCACGTGGGCGTCGCCGTCGAGCATCGCGCGCGGGTAGCCGTCGGCGTAGCCGACCGGGACCGTGGCCACGCGCGCGTCGTGCCCGAGCTCGCGCCGGCGCCCGTAGCTCGGCCGAGCGCCTGCGGCGAGGTCCCGGATTGCCGAGACGCGCGCCTTGACCGACAGCACGGGCCGAAGCGCCGAGAGGCCGGCGTCGTCGAGGACGCCCGCCATCGACGGGTGCGGGAGGTACCCGTAGAGCCCGAGGCCGAGGCGCACGAGGTCGAGGCGCGCATCGGGCGACCACAGCGCGCCGGCGGTGTTCGCCGCGTGTCGGACGACGCCGGCGTCGAGGCGCGGGCGGACCTCGTCCACGGCAGCCGTGTACGCCTCGAGCTGTGCTCGCGTGAAGCGCCGGGACTCCTCGTCGTCGCCGTCGGCCACGGGGAAGTGCGTCCAGATCCCGGTGACAGAGACGTCCCCATCGGCGAGCACGTCGAGCACGCCGCCGAGCTCGCCCGGCGTCACGCCCATCCGGTGCATGCCGGTGTCCAGCTTCACGTGTACCGAGGTGCGACCTGGTCGCACCCGCGACGCGGACGCGACGACCTCTCGGGCGCCGCGGTGCGAGGCGACCGTCAAGGTCAGGTCCGCTGCGAGCGCGTCGTCGAGCGCGGTCGCGGGGGACTCGGCGAGCAGGAGGATCGGCGCGTCGATGCCCGACTCGCGCAGCTCGATGCCCTCGTCGACGAGCGCGACGCCGAGCACCGAGGCTCCCGCAGCGAGCAGCGTCGGCGCGACGGTCCTCGCCCCGTGCCCGTAGCCGTCGGCCTTGACGACCGCGCAGACGCGCGCCGGCGTCACGAGCGACGCGAGGACCCCCGTGTTGTGCGCCAGCGCGGCGAGGTCCACCTCCGCCCACGCGGGGCGGCGGCGCCCCTCAACCGGCACGTCGCCCCCCGGGGGTCGACGCCGTGACTCGTGCGTGGAGGATCTCGGCGATCGCCGCTGGCAGCGCGCCCGCCCTGCACCTCGACCCGAGGAGCGCCCCGGCCCGCCCATGGACGTGCGCACCCAGCCCGGCAGCGACGTGCGCGGGCACACCGCGCGCGAGCAGCCCGCCGATGACGCCCGAGAGCACGTCTCCCGAGCCCGGGGTGGCGAGGTCCGGCGTCCCGGACGTGACGACGAGCGTCGGTGGCACGCCGGGGGGCGGGGTCGTCGACGCGACGACCGTCGTCGCGCCCTTCAGGAGCACCGTGCAGCCGGTGCGCTGCGCCGCGTACTGCGCCGCGGCGATGCGGTCGGTCCCGGGCACCGCGCCGAACATCGCGGCGTACTCGCCGTCGTGCGGGGTGAGCACGATCGGGCTGCCGCCGCGCTCCTGGCGCGCAAGCAGCTGGGCCGCATCGATCAGGTGCAGCCCGTCGGCGTCGAGGACCACGGGCTCCCTCGTCGCGCGCAGGATCTCGGCGAGCGCGCGCTCGAGCTTGGTCGAGCGACCGAGCCCCGGGCCGACGACGAGGGCTCGCGCGCGGTCGAGCGCGTCGCCCACGACCTTGCCGGCCTCCTGCGCGCTGGCGACCAGGCGCACGACCTCCTCGCCCCATGGGCCCTCGCGGCGCCGTGGGACGTCGGGCGCGCAGAGCAGCACCATCCCCGCCTGCACGCAGAACGCCCCGTCAGAGGCGAGCCCGGCCGCGCCGAGCATCCCCGGCGACCCGGCGAGCACGACGAGGGCGCGACGCCACTTGTGCTCGTCGCGATGGAGCGGCGGGATGAGGTCGAGGTCGTCGTCGTCGACGTGCGCGACGTCGAACGTCGTGACGGGGATGCCGAGCGTCGCGACCTCGATCGTGCCGCTGAGCGTCGCGCCGTCCGCGAGCACGTGGCCCCGCTTGAGCGCGCCCATGGCGACGGTGTGCGTCGCGGGCATCGACGAACCCGACGCGACGCCGGTGTCGGGGTCGACGCCGGACGGCACGTCCACGGCGAGCACGGTGGTGTCCGGGGGCACCTCGGGGGCGTCGTAGCGGCGCGACAGGCCCGTGCCGAATGCCGCGTCGACGACCAGCGCGGCGCCGTCGATCCGGCTCGGTGGCGAGGTCGCGTCGAGCACGTCCACGACCGCGCCGCGTGCCGCGAGGTGCCGAGCGGCGACACGGCCGTCTTGGCCGTTGGACCCAGGCCCGCACACGACGGTGACCCGAGCGCCGTAGACCTGCGGGAGGCGGCGCACCGCGGCGATCGCGACGGCGAGCCCCGCTCGCTCGACGAGCGACTCGTGGCTCACCGAGCGCATGGCGGCGGCGTCCGCGGCGCGCATCTCCTTGGCGGTGAGGACGGGCCTCACGAGGCCCGCTCTGCGACGACGATGGCCGAGGCGATCGAGGCGGTGTGCGTGAGGCTGACCTGCATCGCGGTGACCCCGAGGCTCGAGGCGAGGGCCTTGGCGGCGCCGTGCAGGGCGACCGTGGGACGGCCGTTCGGGGCGGTCACGATCTCGACGTCCCGCAGCCGGAAGGCGCCGAGGCCGACCCCGAGCGCCTTCATTGCCGCCTCCTTCGCCGCGAACCTCGCGGCGAGGCGCTGGCGGGTCCTCGCAACGGAGGGCGCGGGGGTGCGCTCCGCGTCGGTGAAGATCCGAGCGGCGAGCCCGGGGCGGCGGCCGATGGCACCAGCGAGGCGGTCGACGTCGACGACGTCGATCCCGACGCCGACGAGGTCGCTCACTCCACCGTCACCGTCTTGGCGAGGTTCCTCGGGCGGTCCACGTTGAAGCCACGCAGCTTCGCGAGGTGGTAGGCGAGAAGCTGGAGGGGCACGATCGACAGCACGGGGCTCGCGAGCGGGGGTGCGACGGGCACCGAGAGCGCCCAGTCACCGAGGGCGGCGGCCTCGTCGTCGCCCTCGCGGTGCAGCACGACGACGCTCGCGCCGCGCGCCTTTACCTCCGCGACGTTCGACATGATCTTCTCGCGCAGGGATCCCTCGGAGAGGACGGCGACCACGACCGTGCCGGGCTCGATCAAGGCGATCGGCCCGTGCTTGAGCTCGCCCGCCGGGTAGCCCTCGGCGTGCAGGTAGCTGAGCTCTTTCAGCTTGAGCGCGCCCTCGAGCGCGATCGGGTAGCCGATGTGGCGGCCCAAGAAGAAGTAGTCGCGCGCGCCGTGCAGCGCCGAGGCGACCTCCGCGACGTGCTCGGCGCCCTTCAGCACCTCGGCCATCAGCTCGGGCAGCGTCGACAGCCCGTCGAACGCGGAGGAGACCTCGTCGGCCGACATCGTGGCGCGCGCCTGGGCGAGCCGGAGCGCGAGCAGCTCGAGCGCGACGATCAGCGAGAGGACCGTCTTGGTCGAGGCGACCCCGATCTCGAGGCCTGCGCGCGAGTAGAGCACCGCGTCGGCCTCGCGGGCCATCGACGCGTCGACGACGTTGCACGCCGCCACGGTCCTCGCGCCACCTAAGCGCGCGGCACGCAGCGCCTGGAGCGTGTCGATCGTCTCGCCGGACTGGGACACGCCGACGACCAGGGTGTGCTGGTCGAGAACCGCGTCGCGGTAGCGGAACTCGCTCGCGATGTCCACCTCGCAGCCGAGGCGCGCCCACCGCTCGATTGCGTACTTCCCCACGAGCGCGACGTGGTAGCTCGAGCCGCAGCCGACCAGGATGACCCGGTCGATGTCCCGCAGCTGCTCGTCGGTGAGGGTGAGCTCGTCGAGGGCGACACCCGAGGCGTCCCGCCTCGCGAGCAGCGTGGCGCGCACGGCGTCGGGCTGCTCGAAGATCTCCTTGGTCATGAAATCTGGATGGCCGCCGAGCTGGGCGGTCTCCACGTCCCAGTCGACGCTGAGACGCGTGGGCTCGACGATCGCCCCGTCCAGGTCGCGCAGCTCGAGGCCGTCGGCGGTGAGCACGGCGAGCTGGTCGTCTTCGACCGCCACGAGGTCGCGCGTGCGCTCGAGGATCGCGGGGATGTCGCTCGCGAGGTAGGTGGCGCCGGCGGCGCGCCCCACGATCAGCGGGGAGACCCGACGAGCGGCGACGATGACGCCGGGCGTCGCCGCGTCGAGGACGGCGATGGAAAAGGCCCCGGTCACCTCGCGCAGCGCGGCCGCCACGGCGTCGGGAAGGTCCAGCCCATGGGCGCGGTGCTCTTCGATCAGGTGCGCGAGCACCTCGGTGTCGGTCCCGCTCACGTAGGCGTGGCCCGCGGCCCGGAGGCGCTCGGCGAGGGCCGCGTGGTTCTCGATGATCCCGTTGTGGATGACGGCCACGGCTCCTGCGCAGTCGACCTGGGGGTGGGCGTTCTCCTCGATGGGAGAGCCGTGCGTCGCCCACCGAGTGTGGCCGATCCCGGTCGTGGCGTGTCCGGGGGCGTCTTCGCATCGCTCGGAGAGGGCCGCGACCGAGCGGGTGCCGTCAGCGGCGCGCGCACGCCACAGCGAGCCGTCCTCGGACTGGATCGCGACCCCTGCGGAGTCGTAGCCGCGGTACTCGAGTCGCTCGAGGCCGCGAAGCAGGATCCCCAGCGCGTCGTCGTCGCCGACGACGCCGATGATCCCGCACATAGACGAAGGCTAGTCCTGCGCCCCTGGCGTCCCGAGCGTGCTGAGCACGAGCGCGTGCAGGGAATCGGCGATCCGATGGGCATCGCCGTCGTCCTCTGCCTCCACCATGATCCGCACGAGCGACTCGGTGCCCGACGCGCGCAGGACCACGCGCCCGCGCTCTCCGAGCTCGACGCGATGGCGCTCGACGGCCAGCCACACCTCGTCGGCGCCGTCGAGGGCCGACGCGTCGACGACCTCGACGTTGACGAGCAGCTGCGGGATCGTGACCAAGAGCCCGTCGACGAGGGCGTGCAGCGGCCCTCGCGTCGCCACGAGCTGGGCGAGCAGGATGCCGGTGAGCAGCCCGTCGCCGGTCGTGGCCCGGTCCGCGAACACGACGTGGCCGGACTGCTCCCCGCCCAGCACCCAGCCGGTGCGCGCGAGCGCCTCGAGCACGTGGCGGTCGCCGACCGGCACCTCCACGACGGGGATCCCCGCGTCGCGCATCGCGCGATGGAAGCCGAGGTTGGTCATGACGGTCACGACGACGCCGCCGTCGAGCGTGCCGCGCTGGCGGCGCTGCGTCGCGAAGAGGGCGAGCAGCCAGTCGCCGTCGAGGATCGCGCCCGTCGCGTCGACGGCGACGCAGCGATCAGCGTCGCCGTCGAGCGAGAGGCCGAGGTCCGCACCGACCGCGAGCACCGCGTCGACGAGCGCTTCTGGCGACGTGGTCCCGACCTTGTCGTTGATGTTGCACCCGTCGGGCTCGTCGCCGATGGAGGTGACGGACGCGCCGAGGCCCCGGAGCACCTCGGGCGCGAGCCCGCTGGCGGCGCCGTTGGCGCAGTCCACGACGATCTTGAGTCCCGACAGCGAGGTCACGTCGGCCGCCTCGCGAAGCGCCGCGACGTACGAGGCGCGCGCGGACCCGTCGGTTCGCACGACGCCGATCGCCCGCCCCGTCGGCCGGGGGGACACCTCGGACCCCGCCCACAGCCGGGAGAGCTCCGCTTCGATGCGCGCCTCGGTGGCAGCGTCCAGCTTGACCCCGCCCACGTCGAGCACCTTGATCCCGTTGTCGGCGAAGGGGTTGTGGGAGGCCGAGACCACGACACCGGGTGCGCGGCGCTTCGCGCACAGGGCGGCGACGCCCGGGGTCGGCAGGACCCCCAGGTCCGTGACCTCCGCGCCCTCCGAGGCGGCGCCGGCGGCGAGGGCTGCGGCGAGCATCGCGCTGCTGCGCCGGGTGTCGCGGCCGACCAGGAGCGTCGTCGCGGGCAGCGCCCTCGCGACGGCGCGGCCGAGCGCCATCGCGAGCTCCGGGGTCAGCTCGGCGTTGGCCAGTCCCCTGACACCGTCGGTGCCGAAGGTGAGCGGCGCCACCGGGCTAGCGCTTCGAGTACTGCGGCGCCTTGCGGGCCTTCTTGAGGCCGTACTTCTTTGACTCCTTCTCGCGCGAGTCCCGCGTGAGGAGGCCGGCCTTCTTGAGCGAGCCGCGCAGCTCGGGGTCGAGCTCGACGAGCGACCGCGTGATGCCCAGCCGCATGGCGCCTGCCTGGCCGGCGACCCCGCCGCCGTCGATCGTCGCGTCGATGTCGTAGGTCTCCACCAGGTTCGTGAGCCGCAGTGGCTCGACGACCACCATGCGGTGCGTGGCCGAGGTGAAGTACTGGTCGAAGCCTCGCGCGTTGACGGTGATCACGCCGGTCCCGGGGCGCAGCCGGACGCGCGCCACCGCCTGCTTGCGCCGGCCGGTGGACTGGGTCAGTGGCTTGGTCATCGTGCTCCTTACGCCCTGCGGATCGCGGACGTGTCGTAGGCGGCGGGCTGCTGGGCCTCGTGGGGGTGCTCGGATCCCGCGTAGACGAAGAGCTTCTTCATCTGGGCTCTGCCGAGGCGGTTGTGCGGCACCATGCCGCGCACGGCGCGCTCCACGACCTCTTCGGGTCGGGTCTCGAGCAGCGACGCGTACGTCGTCGCGCGCATGCCGCCGGGATAGCCGGAGTGGTGGTACGCGTTCTTGCTCGCCGCCTTGTTGGCCGTGAGGTGGATCTTGGCGGCGTTGATCACGATGACGGGATCACCGGTGTCGACGTGCGGGGCGAAGTAGACGCGGTGCTTGCCACGAAGCAGCCGCGCCACCTCGGTCGCGAGCCGTCCAAGGACAAGGCCGTCCGCGTCGATGACGTGCCAGGTCCTCGTGAGCTCGGCTGGCTTCGGTGAGTACGTGCGCACGTCGCAGTCCTTGTCGTCTCGGGGCCCGCCGTCACCCGTCGGGAGGCGGCATCCGGGCGG
>DATBQT010000063.1:0-7793 GCA_036560685.1 Acidimicrobiales bacterium | reverse complement strand
GATGATGACGTCTTTCTTGCGGTCGGTGATGACCGTGAACGCGCCCTCGAGGTAGCCGCCGTCGCCGGTGTGGAACCACCCTCCCTCGAGCGCCCTCTCGGTCTCGACCGGCTGGTTCCAGTAGCTCTCGAAGACGTGGTTCGACCTCGCGAGGATCTCGCCGTCGACGTCGACGGCGATCTCGACGCCCACCGCCGGGACCCCTGCCCTGCCGAGGAGACCGGCACGCTTGCGTGGCTCGAGCGCGTCCCACTCGCTCGGTGCACGGTTGATCGTGAGCAAGGGGGACGTCTCGGTGAGCCCGTAGATCTGAATGAACTCCCAGCCGAGCTCGGCCTCGACGCGCTCGATGACCCTGCTGGGCGGAGGCGCCCCGGCGACGACCATGCGTACCCGTCCGGCGCCCGGTACGGTGACGCCCGTTGCCGATCTCGCGGAGGCCGCGTCGAGGATCATCGCCACGACCGCAGGCGCGCCGCACAGGAGCGTCACGCCCTCGGCCTCGACGCGCCGAAGGATCTCCTCGCCATCGACCCTTCGGAGCACGACATGGCGCGCTGCCATCGCGGTCGCCGCGTAGGGCATTCCCCAGCCGTTGGCATGGAACATCGGCAGGGTGTGCAGCAGCACGTCACGGTCGCTGACCCCGATGTGCCACCCGAAGCTCGTCGCGTTCAGCCAGCAGCTCCGGTGGGTCAGCTGCACGCCCTTTGGGTGCGCCGTGGTCCCCGAGGTGTAGTTGATCGAGCACGTCGACGACTCGTCCGGCTCGCTCGAGAGCGGGTGCTGTTCGTCGGGAAGCTCGTCGAACCAGCCCGCGTCGTCCACCCCGTCGAGTCGGACGACGTGCTCGACGTCGAGGTCGGAAATCGACTCGTCGAGGTCGGGATCGTGCAGGACGACGCCCGCACCCGAGTGCTCCACGATGTAGGCGATCTCCTGGGCGTTCAGCCGGAAGTTGATGGGCACGAGCACGCGGCCGTAGCCGCTGACCCCGAAGAACGACAGTAGGAGTCGCGCGGAGTTGGGGCTCACGATGGCGACGCGAGCGCCGTGGGGCACCTCGAGGTCGTCCAGCCGCGTCGCGAGCGCTGCGGCACGGCGTGCGGCCGAGGCGTAGGTGATCTCCCCCAGGGACCCTGGGGCTGCTGGCTCGTCGACGATCGCGATCCGGTCCGGCGCCACGTTGGCCGCTCGCTTCAGGAACTCGCCGACCATCAGCTCAACGCGCACCGTCACCCCCGAGGCTCGATCCGGTTGCCGACCATACAGAAGCCAGTGGCGGCGCCCGCGCTGCTCCTTTCGTCCACCGATCTGGGAGGACGTGGCATGGAAGGATCGCGGCGTGCGATTCGTGGTCTTCGGGGCTGGCGCCATCGGCGGGGTGGTCGGCGGCCGGCTGTTCGAGCATGGCCACGACGTCGTCCTCATCGCCCGCGGCGCGCACAGAGCGGCCATCGCTGCGTCGGGGCTCGTGCTCGCGTCGCCTGAGCGTGAGGTCACGCTGCCCATCCCTGTGGTCGGGACGCCTGGAGAGCTCGAGTTCGGCGAGGACGACGTGGTCGTGCTCGCCGTCAAGAGCCACCAGACTGCTGACGCGCTGTCGTCCCTCGCCGCGTGTGCGCCGCGGACCACCGCGATTGTGTGCGCCCAGAACGGCGTCGACAACGAGCGCGAGGCGCTTCGACGGTTCCCGCGCGTCTACGGCATGTGTGTGATGTGCCCCGCGACGCACCTCGTCCCCGGCAGGGTCGAGGCCAGCTCGACGCCAATCTCAGGGATCATGGATCTCGGTGCGTGGCCGTCGGGGACCGACGACTGCTCCGAAGCCATCGCGGCAGCGCTGGCCTCGTCGACCTTCGCGTCAGAGTCCCGCGCCGACATCGCGAGGTGGAAGTGGGGAAAGCTGCTCATGAACCTGGGCAACGCCGTCGAGGCGGTCTGTGGGTCCGACGACCGGGCACGAGAGCTCGCCTCTCGTGCGCGGGACGAGGGCCGGTCGTGCCTGCAAGCTGCGGGGATCGACGTGGTCGCACCCGACGAGGACGCCGCGAGACGGGGCACGCTGCTCACGCCACGACCGGTCGGTGACCAGCGTCGGATGGGCGGCTCGACCTGGCAGAGCCTGACGAGGGCGACCGGGTCAGTGGAGACGGACTACCTCTCCGGTGAGATCGTGCTGCTCGGTCGGCTGATGCGGTTCCCGACACCGATCAACGAGCGACTCCAGGTGCTCGCCAACGAGATGGCGATCCGGCACGAGCCGCCCGGCTCGATGACGGTCGCAGAGGTATTGGCGCCGCTCGAGTGATCCTTACGGCGCCGGCGGCAGCTTTCCGGTCGCCTTGAGGTGCGCGAGGTGGTCGTGCAGCGCAACGCCCTCGGGGGACGGGCTGCCGTTGTAGTCGTCGATCAGCGACGGTGCCGAGCACGTCCAGCCACCGGGGTGGACGGCGTCCCAAGCCCAGCCGAGGTACGAGATGGACGCGCGGTCGGCGAACGCCATGAACGAGTTCGTGTAGGGGGTCTTGCAGTCGTACTCGCCGACCTCCCCGGTCACGACGGGCACCGCGCGGGCGAGTGGGGTGAGCTGGCTCGCCCAGCAGGCTGGAGTGTCGCAGTAGGTGTTGTTGTAGGTGTGGAAGCTCACCACGAGGCTCTTGGCGGGGTCCGTTGGCTTGTTGGAGAGCCACGACCGTTCGTCACTGGCGTAGGCGAGCCCGCCGAGCAGGATCGGCTGCGTCGCACCCGTCGCGCGGACCGACGTCACGAGCGTCTGCATGCCGGCTGCCGCGTAGCTGCCCGCGGACGTCGACACCGTGCAGCCGCTCCGCCAGCACGACCAGCCGATGGAGTTCGGCTCGTTGTAGAGGTCGAAGAGCACACCGTGGTCTGACCTGAAGTACGTCGCGACCGACCTCCAGAACGCGGGGGAGTGCGCCGCGTCCGCCATCGGTGGCACGCCCAGTCCGTTTGGTGCGTCGAGCCCGTGGAGGCTCAGGATGACAACCATCCCGTGGGCGTGGAGCAGCCGCACGTACGCCCCGATCGCGCGTCGGTACGCCGCCCCCTCATACGGCGCAGGGTTCTGACCGCTGTCGTAGGGGTCGTTCGCCGTCGTGAAGAGCCCGAGCCAGCATCCCTCATTCAGTGGGAGCCGCACCGCGTTCGCGTGCCACGACGCGATGGCCGCGATCGACGAGTCGGACGACGGTCCATCGAAGATGCCCCACGCCTGCTCGCAGGCGTACTCGGTCCCGGACCGGTCGACGCCAAGGAGACGCGTCGTCTTGCGGGCCGCGTTCACGAGGTGGTTCCCCTTGACGGCGATGACGACGACAGGTGCGTGAGGCTGCACGCGTGGTGCCGCACCTGCGTGGTGCGGGGCGACGAGGAGGAGCACGCTGCACGCCATCGCGACGAGCGGCCCCTGCCGACACAGCAGCCGACGGACCTGCACGCCGGGACGATAGACCTCGCGGTCGGGTGCCGCCCGCGGCCACCTGCTTCGACACGCCGCACGTCGACCTCTCGGTAGTGTGCCGTCACACGCATTCGAGCGCATTCGGGCAGGAGGCAGAGATGGGCTCCGCGGTCGTCACAGGTGCCTCGAGCGGCCTGGGCTACGAGTTGGCCCGACTGCTCGCCCAGCGCGGCGAGCGGGTCGTCGCCGTCGCGAGGAACGAACAGGCGCTCAACGAGCTCGTGGCGACGTCGACGCGAATCGAGCCGGTTGTCGCGGACCTCACGACGCGCCAAGGGCGTGCGCAGCTCTTCGCGGCGATCGACGACGTCGACATCCTTGTCAACAATGCAGGATTCGGCTCTGCTGGCCCGTTCTCCGAGACCCCTGAGGACGTGAGCGTCCGGATGGTCGAAGTCAACGTCGTCGCGCTCACGGACCTGACCGCGCACTGGCTCCCGGGCATGGTTCTTCGGCGCGCGGGCAGGGTTCTCAACGTGGCGTCGACCGCCGCCTTTCAGCCAGGGCCGACGATGGCCGTGTACTTCGCCACGAAGGCGTACGTGCTGTCCTTCACCGAGGCGATCGCCGAGGAGCTCAGGGGCACCGGCGTGACCGCGACCGCGTTCTGCCCGGGCGCCTTTGCAAGTGGGTTCCAAGCGACGGCTGGCATCGAGGCAAGCCGATTCATCAAGGGACGGTCCCTGCCCACCTCCCACGACATGGCGTGCGCCGCACTGGACGCGATGGACAGGGGTCGTGTCGTCGCCGTGCCGAGGACGATGAACAAGCTTGGCGCGATCGGTCCGCGGTTCGCGCCGAGGCCCGTGGTCCGCCGAGCAGTGAGGTGGATGCAGCCCGACGTCTGACGGCGCCTTGGGGCCCTTGCCCCTGAGACTCCGCTTGGCGTCGAAGTAGCCTCCCGTCACCGATGACGACCGACGGCCCGGCGACCTCCGCGCGCGAGCCCGGCTCGCAGGGTCCTCCGAGCGGCGCCGTCTCGTCGCTGGCTCGGCCCACGGCGCCGCCGGCACTCGGTGCGACGTCCCGCCGGATGGCGTGGCCGGAGATCACGGTCCTCTTGGGCCTGATCGCGATCGGCGCGATGGTCCGGGCGAGCGGCTTCACGAACCTCGACGTGTGGTTCGACGACGCCTGGGCCGCCGCACCCGCCAAGGTCGGGCTGTCTCAGGCGGTGCACATGGTGCTCACGGCGCCCGGCTACAGCCTCGCGTTGCGGAGCTGGCTGCGCCTCGACCCGGCGACCACGTGGTTCGGGCAGATCCCTGCGTTCGCACTCGGTCTCCTCGCGATCCCCGTGGTCTACGTCATGCTGCGGTACTTCCGGTCCGCGAGGTGGTTGGCGCTCGCAGGCGCCGCCGTCGTCGCGATGGGGCCGCTCGCCGTCCAATACTCCACGAGGCTGAAGGAGTACCCCTTCGACCTGCTGGGCGCCTCGTTGCTCTTGGTCCTCGCTGAGCGCGTCCGGCGCAAGCCCACGCAGCGAAGGGTCGTCGCGCTCGCTGCGGCGTCGGTTGCCCTCGTCTTCTGCTCGGCGGCGTGCGCCACCGTCGTGGCCGCGGTGTGGATCACGCTGCTCTTCGCCCTGTACCGCGATGCGCGGTCACGTCGATACCTCGCCGTGTGGGGGACCGCCACGGTCGTGGGGTGCTTCGCGGTGTGGGTGGCGTTCCTGCGTCACATCCCGCCCGTGCTCACCTTCAACTGGCGCCGGCGCGGGTACCTCATGGACTACCGGTCCTTCTCGTCGGCCGAGCGCAGCGCCTCGCTGATCTTCGGCGGCTTCTTCCACGCCGTCTCCGGCTACCCCGTGCCCGTCACCTACTTCGGGCCGGCTCGTGGCCTGCACGCCCCGTCGGTCGCCGTCTTCGGCCTGCTCGTCCTCGGACTCGCGATCGGCGTCCCCTTCGTGGGATCGATCCGTCGCCGACGGGTCGCACCCGCGCTCCCCGCGGCCGTCACGCTGCTCCTGGCCGTCATCCTCGCCGTTGCTGGCCGGGTCCCTCTCGGAGATGGTCGCACCGACGAGGTGCTCTACCCGGCGCTGCTCGTCTGCCTGGCCGCGGTGGTCACCGCGGCAGCGCCACGTGCCCGCACGGCGATCCGATCGGACACTGCTGCTCGGATCGTCGGCGCCGCGGTGGCCGCGAGCCTCTTGTGCGGCGCGGTGGTCTTCGGCGTCGCGCACCCAGCGAAGTACCCGACCATCTCGCTTCGGGGCGTCGAGGCCGGCCTCGACCGCCTCGAGCGCCCAGGTGACGTCGTGTTCGTCGACACGTTCAACTCCTTCGGATGGTGCTACTACGGGCTGTCCGCCTGTCGCACCCAGATCGGCGGCACGCCGCCGTGGCCACAGGGCTTCCGCCCGGTGTCGATCGACCCGAGTGTGTTCATCGCAAGCCACTACGGGATCCCGATGCCCGAGCTGGCCGCCGCGCAGGCGGGCGCCACCCGGATTTGGTACGTGGGCTTCACCTACGGCACCTTCGACGTGGGGGCGGACCCGATCCGCTACCGGCTGGGGGTGCCGACGTACATGTCGGGCTTGCTGCACTCGTTCGGTTGGCGCCCAGCACCATCCAGCACGGCGACCGCGATCTTCAGCGTGCACGCCTATGCGATCCTCTACGTCCGGAGCCCGCGTCGCTGAGGCGCCACCTCGGGACGTGGTCGAGAGTTGTGCGCGGATCGGGGGAGCAGTGGGACTCGCGAAGTATTCTCATGGCAATAGGAGTAATCAACTCCGGCTGAGACGGGCCGGAGAGAGCCTCGCTCTCGGGCGAAGCGGACGGAACCCCGGTCACCTGCCTGTCGGGGGCTCCGTCGCGCCCTGTCTGCGATTCGGGCACGTCGCGGGGTACTTGACACTCGGTAACCTATTTCCTAGTATCTCGCTAGGAAATAGGTAGAACCTAATCAGAAGGAGTGATTGTGCGTCCCACCGTCAGCCTCAAGAGTGTCGCAGCAGCCGGAGCCATGGCCTTGACCCTGGCGCTGAGTGCGAGTGCCGTGCCGACGGCCGCGGGCGCCGCAACCACGCCACACGCGAAGCTCACGATTCGCCTGGGATTCCAGCCCAACGTGACCCACGCGACCGACCTGGTGGCCCTCCACAACGGATTCTTCGCCGCCGCAGTCGGTTCGAACGTCTCAGTGTCGGCCACCGGCTTCAACGCTGGTCCCGACGAGGTCACGGCGCTGCTCGGCGGCCAGCTGGACGCGGCTTTTCTGGGCCCCGTCCCTGCGATCTCCGCGTTCCAAGTGTCGGGCGGCCAGTACCAGATTGTGGCCGGGGCCGGATCCGGGGGGGCCGCGTTTGTCGTCAAGCCGTACATCAAGGTGGCCAAGAACCTCAAGGGCAAGACCGTCTCGTCGCCGCAGCTCGGAAACACCCAAGACATCGCACTTCGAGTGTGGCTGAAGTCCAAGGGCCTCTCAACGTCGATCGGCGGTGGCGGCGACGTGTCGATCAACCCGCAGCCGAACTCCCAGATCGTCACCGCATTTCAGGCCAACGCGATCGCGGGTGCCTGGGTGCCCCAGCCCTACGTCGCCGAGCTGGTCGCCGACGGTGGCCACGTGCTGGTGAATGAGGCGTCGCTGTGGCCGAACGGCAGGTTCGCGACGAACGTGCTCGTGGTCAACAAGGGCTTCCTCAAGGCGCACCCGCAAGCCATCAAGCACCTGATCCTCGGCGAGCTCAACGCCATCGCCCAGATCAACGCAAACAAGGTGGGCGCCGAAGCAGAGGTCAACGCCGCGATCAAGTTCTATGCCGGAAAGGCCCTGAAGCCGGCCATCATGCACGCCGCCCTCCAGGCCGTCGCACTCACCTACGACCCCATCGCTCCGTCAATTGACAAGGACGCGGTCAACGCGTACAAACTGACCTTCCTCAAGACGGCGAATGTGAAGGGGATGTACAACGTGACGCTGCTCAACCAGCTGTTGGTCGCGGAACACAAGGCGCCCGTCATTCCGCAGTGACGGCCGCGCCGGCGGCGGCCGACGAGGCGCAGTCCACCTCTGCAGTCGCCTTACAGAACGTCACGAAGGTGTTCGGCGACGACAAGAGCCGCGTCGTGGCACTCGAATCGGTGAGCCTCGACGTCCCACCAGGCAGATTCGTCTGCCTGGTGGGTGCGTCGGGGTGCGGCAAGACCACGATGCTCAACCTCGTCGCCGGGCTCGAGAAGCCGTCAGCGGGCACCGTCGTGTCCGAGGGGCGCTGCGCGCTCATGTTCCAAGAGTCCGCCCTCTTCGGTTGGCTGACCTTGTCCAAGAACGTCGAGCTCTCGCTCAAGTTGCG
>DATBQT010000062.1:0-5940 GCA_036560685.1 Acidimicrobiales bacterium | reverse complement strand
GATGCTGTGCATCGCGAGCACCAGCGCGCTCGACGCGCAGTGCGCCGCCAGCGCGCGCACCGCGCCCACCAGCTCCACGAGCGAGGCCCCGCCGCCGCCGACGTCCTTGGAGAGGAGCGCCGAGAAGAACCCGCCCGCCTTGAGGGCGTCCGAGGACTCCTGGGGGAACCTCGCCTTGCGGTCGACGTCGTCGGCCACGGGACCGGCGACCTCGACCCCGAGCCGCCACGCTGCCTGCTCCCAGGCGCCCGCCGTGTCGGCCGGGGCGACCAGCCCGTCGTTCAGCTCGAGCGTCACTGACCCTCCTTGTCCACGGGCTTGGCCCCCGGGTGTGGTGTGGCGAATCGCCCCTCTATGTGGGCCGCCAGCATCGCGATGGCCCGGTCGCGCCCCTCGGCCGCGTGCATGGAGTGGTCGAGCCCCTCGACGAAGGTCACCTCGTAGTTCGCAGGGCGCACGAGCCGGCCCGCGAAGAAGCGCTCGAGCCTCGGCATCGTGGGGAACGGGGTGAGGTCGTCGGTGCTCGCGAGGAGCAGCAGGTCGGTGCCGCTGGCCGCGATCGAGGCCATCACGTCGCGGTTGAACACGGACGGCATTATGACCCGGACCACCTGCCAGATCGCGACCGACACCCAGCGGAGTCGCAGCGCGACCTCCTTCAGCTGCACGGCGAGCAGCCGCACCGATCGGTGCCGCGATCGCTCGAGGGTCGCGACGCCCGCGAGGAAGTCCACCCCGATGGGAGGGTTGATCGCGCACACGCCCCGCGACCCGAGCGCGAGGCCGGCCTCCGCGGCGAGGTACGCACCGGAGCACAGCCCGACGAAGACCGTGTCGGCGGGGTCCGCGGGGCTGAGCACGCGCGCCACCTCGGGGAGGTCCTCGAGCCACGCCAGGTCGTACATCGTGCGGTCAGCGCGACCCGGGACGCGCGGGCTGTCGCCGAGGCCGGTGAGATCGAACCGCACGCACCGCAGCCCGAGGCCCGCCCAGCGACGCGACAGCTCCACCCAGAGGCGCGAGGGCCCGGTGTGCTCCTCGTTCGCGACGTTGAACATGACGATCCACGGGCCGCTGGGCGCGACGGTGGGCTCCGTCACGATGCCGAAGAGCCGCCTCGGTCCGAGCCGGACGACCCGCTCGGTCACCGCGGTGGCGACCTTGTCGATCGCGAGCGTCGTTGACGACGCCGCCGCCGGCACGGCGAACGGTCCGGGCACCGCCGGCTCCGCGGCGAGCCACGAGACGATCGAGCGGATCGTGGTGCGGGGCATCACGGCCCCCAGCGGCTCTACGTCGACCATCGCCGCCTGCTCCGAGGTGGTCTCCCAGTCGACCTTCTCGTCGTTGAGCCGCTTGCGCAGCTTCTCTGAGGCCGCGCGGTCCTCGCGGGTGACGACCAGGACGCGCTCAGCGAGCGGGGTCGCGGCCTCGGCGACCAGGCTGAGGCGTCGCAGCGCCGCGACCGCGTCGGGGGTGAAGACGAACTCCGCGGTCTCCACGCCACGCTCGGGATCGACGATGACGTTGGTGCGGCGCAGCGCCTCGAGCGCGCCAAGCTCGCGGAGGTAGCCCCGACCCGTGTCGCACGGGTCCCACAGCACCACGGACGCGAGCCGCAGGTCGTGCGCCTGGGACGCGGCGCCCAGGATCGTGGCGCCAAGCCGCATGCCGACCGCGGACACCGTCTCGGCGCCGAGCTCGCGCAGGTAGGCCGCGGCGTGCGCGACGCTGTCGACCCATGCGCGGTCGCGCGCGGGGTCGTCGAAGTTCCCGCTGGAGTCGCCCGTCCCGTCGTAGTCGAAGCGCAGCGACGCGAAGCCGCGCTCGGCGAGGGCGATCGCGACCTCATGCAGCGCGCGTCGCGCGGCGCGTGCCTCCCTGCCGATCGGGGGCGCGAGCAGCACGCCGCCGCGCACGTCGGTGCCCTCGGGCCAGGTGACCCAGCCGAACAGCGGGTGGTCGGCCGGCCCGAACCAGCGCGGCTCCTCGAGCAGCGGCGCGCCGGGTGCGATCGTCACGAGGTCGCCTCTGCCCCTCGCGGGGCGCCAAGCCCGAGCGATGCGCGCACCTCGTCGGGCCAGGCCTCGACGAGAAGGCCATGGCGGTGCAGCAGCGCGAGCGAGATGCGCTCGAGCCCGAAGCCGATGCACGCGGTGTGCGCCACACTCGCGTCGTCGAGCGATAGGTCGAACGCCACGCCGAAGTGGTCCTCGTGGAAGTTCGCCGAGCTGATCGCACCCGGGGTGTCCGAGGAGATGGGCGCCACGATCTCGTACTTGAGCTCCTTCTCGCGCTGCCCGGCGGCGAGCAGCTGGCCGGCGCGGCCGAAGAAGGGGTCGTTCGCGACGACCGTCGCGACGTCGAGGCCGAGCGCAGCGAGGAGCGACGCGCCCCGGGCGAGCCACGTGTCGCGGTGCGCGAGCGCGCCGTCGGGGCTGCCGACGTAGACGAACTCGTGCTGGCGGAACGACTGCATCCTCGCGGGATCGTCGCTCGGCTCGTGACGAAAGCAGCACGCCTGGGTCTCGAAGAGCGTGCCTTCGACCGGCAGGGACTCGTCGACCAGCAACGGGTAGAGCGGATGGCACGCCGCCGAGCACAGGGCGACCTCAGTCGGGGTCAACAGCTCTTCCCACGCGCCGCCCTCCGCAGCTCGCCGCAGCACCTCGGGCAGCTCGCGCTCCGCGCCGGAGAAGCTCGACACCGCGCCGACGAGGTCGGGGAACGAAGCGAGGTAGCCGCTGCCCTCGAGCGTGGCGCGGGTCGTGATGGGCGGGAAGTAGAGCTGGCGCGGGCCGTCGTCGCGCCCGGCCGCCGACACGTAGCCCTCCACGCCCCGCGCGATGGCCTCGAACGCGAAGGACCGGTGGTAGAGGCCGCGGACGCCGCCGTCGACGAGCAGGCCAGACTCGAGCAGCTCTCGACGGAAGTCCTCGGAACTCGTCACGCCGCTCCCATCTCGTGATCCGGACTGACGCGCCCCGGAGGGTGGGCTAGCCCTCTGCCTGTCCGACGCCGAGCGTCCCGAGCGCCTCGCGCATCGAGGCCACTGATCGGAAGGTGTCGCGCCGAAGCAGCGAGTCGGGGAACTCGACGTCGAAGGCGTCCTCCAGCGCGAGCATCACGTTCACGCTCGCGTGCGACGCGAGGCCGCGCTGGTAGAGGTCGTCGTCGTCCTTGAGCGAGAGCGCCGAGCCGGAGAGCCGCCCGTGCGCCTCGAGCACCTCGCGGATGGTCGTGTCGACGTCCCTCATGACGAGCCGAACCGGGCCTGCGCGCACGACTCATCTGTCGACAGCCACCTGGTCCGCACGGCACCCTGCTCCTCTTGTCGGTAGGCGTCGCATGCTAGTTACCGTCGCGTCGTCGACACGAAGCCTCGACGGCTGATCTGGCGAGGTCGCGCCAGTAGTGTCGATCTGTGGCGGCCATGCTCGATGCCACCGTCGCAGCTCGGCTGCGCGGGGTCATCGATCCCGAGCTCGGCGCCGACATCGTGTCGCTGGGCATGGTGTCGGCAGCCTCGGTGGTCGACGGCACGGCCGTCGTCTCCATCGCGCTCACGACCGTCGCCTGCCCCCTTCGGGGACGCCTCGAGCGTGACGTGCGCGCCGCGCTCGCGGGGCTGGAGGGTGTGGCCCAGGTCGAGGTGACGATGGGCGTCCTCGACCCCGATGCGAAGGCCGCCCTCATGGACACCGCGCGTCGACTCGCCCAGGAGCGCGCCCCACAGACGACGATCCCGGGCACCGTCCCGGTGCTCGCCGTGGGGTCGGGCAAGGGCGGCGTCGGCAAGTCGTCGGTGACGGCCAACCTCGCCGTCGCGCTCGCGGCCCTCGGACACGTCGTCGGGGTCATCGACGCCGACGTCGGGGGCTTCTCCCTGCCAAGGCTGCTCGGGATCCATGGGCCGATCGAGGCGTCGGGTGGCCGGCTCGTGCCCCGGTCCAAGCGGTTCGGCGACGGCGAGCTGCGTGTGGTCTCGATGGGTTTCCTCGCCGACGAGGACCAGGCGCTGATGTGGCGAGGCCTCGTCCTCAACAAGGCCGTCCAGCAGTTCGTCGAGGACACGGACTGGTCAGGGATCGACTACCTGCTGGTGGACCTGCCGCCGGGCACGAGTGACGTGCCGATGGGCCTCGCGCGGACGCTGCCCCAGACCGGCCTCGTGCTCGTCACGACCCCGCCGCTCGCAGCCCAGCTGATCGCCGCACGCGCGGGCGACCTCGCCCGGCGCGCGAACCTGCGGGTGCTGGGCGTGATCGAGAACATGAGCGCGTTCGTCTGCGAGCACGGGACCTCCTACGAGCTGTTCGGCGCTGGCGGCGGGGAGCGGCTCGCGGCGCAGCTCGGCGTCGAGCTACTTGCGTCGGTGCCGTTCGACCCCGAGCTCGGGGCCGGCGGCGACGAGGGCCATCCGGTCGCGCTCACGGACCGGCCCGCGGGTGCGATCTTCCGCGACCTCGCCGCGCGCGTCACCACCGACCTCGCGCCGCCGCCGGGTGCGCAGGGCTGCACGGCACGGCTGCTCGACGCGGTCGAGCGCGCCGTCGAGGTCCGTTAGGCCGACGCCGCGCGGAACACGGCACCCGCGTCATCCCTCGTGGACGACGACGACGCCAAACCCTCGTCGACGAGCGCCAGCAGGTGCGCCCAACAGGTGGCCGTCGCCACCGCGTCTCGCTCCGGCCCGACGTCGGCGTAGGCGTGCGGCCGAAGGGCTGCGGCCGTCGCGGGCCCGTGGTCACGCAGCGCGGCGAGGACCACCTCGGCGCGCCGCGCGCGGTGCGCGAGGACGTCCGCGGCAGCCTGAGCCGGATCGCCGACGGTCCTGCCGTGCCCAGGGACAAGCAGCGTCAGCCGCGGGTCGTCGCGGACGCGCGCGAGCGACGCGAGGTACGCGGAGAGGTCGCCGTCAGGCGGGCTGATGGTGACGGTCGACCCCTCCATCAGGTGGTCGCCGCTGAACAGCCAGCCCAGTGGCTGCGCGAGAAAGCACAGGTGGTCCGAGGCGTGGCCGGGCGTGAACCAGGCGGTGAGCGCCACACTGCCAGCCGACAGCGAGTGGCCGTCGCGCGCCGCGAGGTCGACGTCGAGCTTCGCGTGGCCGAAGCCGACCACGGGCGCGCCGACGGCGTCTGCCAGCGGTCGCGCGCCAGGCGCGTGGTCGACGTGGTGGTGGGTGACCGCGACGGCGGTGACCGGGCGTCCGTCGATCGCCTCGCGCACGGTGTCGAGGTGCGCCTCGAGCACGGGTCCGGGATCGATCACGACGACGGCGTCGTCGCCGACCACGTAGGTGTTCGTCCCCGGTCCGGTCATCATCGAGGGATTGGGTGCGGTGATGCGGATGACAAGGTCGTGGATCTGCGTGCGCACCCCCGCGACGCAGTCAGCGCCGACCGCGTGGTCCGGGAGGGGTTCGGGTGCCTTCACCCGTCGTCTCGCGTCGCGGACGACGCTCGTGCGATGTCGGTGTTGTTCACGGAGCGCGCACGCGCGTCGTTGCTCGGGTCGGGATCGTCGTAGCCGTCGTCACCGGGGAGCAGGATGCGCATCCCGGAGCCGTCCGCGATGATCCGCGGCTCGATCGTCGGGATCGCGGTCGCCGC
The DNA here is from genome assembly GCA_036560685.1 of Acidimicrobiales bacterium. Taxonomy (GTDB): domain Bacteria; phylum Actinomycetota; class Acidimicrobiia; order Acidimicrobiales; family RAAP-2; genus Palsa-459. Next base: position 325 of record DATBQT010000062.1, on the reverse strand, counting down.
CCTCGCGGCATCGAGCAATCCTGCCGAGGACGAGAACCTCCCGACCGCCTCGAGGTTCTTGATGGTGGGCAGGATCAGCTGCATCTCGCGGCGCTCGTGGCGCACGAGCGCCTCCTCCGCAGTGACCCAGGTGTTCGCCACGAGCTCCTTGTCGTCGTGGATGGGGACCTGGTCGGGCGGCGCGGCAGCCACGAAGAACCTCGTGTCGTAGCGGCGGGGTGGCCCGACCGGGGTGATCCAGTGCGCGAAGTAGCACAGCGTGGTCAGGTCCAAGACGAGCCCCTCCTCAGCGATCACGTCGAGGAAGCGGCGAGAGCCGTCGTTG
>DATBQT010000061.1:0-7936 GCA_036560685.1 Acidimicrobiales bacterium | reverse complement strand
GCGGCGAGCCTCATCACCGAGCAGTTCACGTCGACCGAGCGCGGCCCCGTCAAGGAGATCGCCGAGTCCGCCCGCACTGGGCCCGCGACGACCGTCCTCGCGGGGTTCGCGATCGGCCTCGAGTCGTCGGTGTGGGCGATCATCGCCATCGCCATCGCGATCGGCGTCGCCATCGCGCTCGGGACGACGGCTCACGGGCCGGACATCCATCTGATCTTCTACCTGGTGTCGCTGATCGGGATTGGCCTCTTGTCTACCGCGGGGATGATCGTGTCGGAGGACAGCTTTGGGCCGGTGTCCGACAACTCCGCAGGGATCGCAGAGATGGCTGGCGAGTTCGAGGGCGACACCCAGACTGTCCTCGTCAGCCTCGACGCGGTGGGCAACACCACCAAGGCGATCACCAAGGGCGTGGCCATTGGCTCGGCGGTGATCGCCGCGGTCGCCATCTTCGCGTCGTTCATCCAGACCGCGGGCGACCAGCAGCCGGCGCTCCTGCGCAAGATCCCGAACGTCTTCAAGGCGATCCAGATCAACGTGGCAGACCCGAAGACCTTCATTGGCCTGCTCATCGGCGGATCAATCGCGTTCCTCTTCTCCTCCCTAGCGATCCGCGCGGTGGGTCGCTCCGCAGGCACCGTGGTCCAAGAGGTGCGACGCCAGTTCCGCGAGCACCCCGGGATCATGGACTACTCCGAGAAGCCCGAGTACGGGCGGGTCATCTCGATCTGCACGGCTGCCGCACAGCGCGAGCTCGCGACGCCCGCGCTGCTCGCTGTCCTCGCCCCCGTCATCGTCGGGTTCGGGATCGGCTACCTAGCGCTCGGCGCGTTCCTTGCCGCAGCGATCCTGACGGGCCAGCTCATGGCGAACACGCTTTCGAACTCCGGCGGCGCGTGGGACAACGCGAAGAAGTACATCGAGGACGGCCACGAAGGCGGCAAGGGGTCCGACGCGCATACGGCCGCGGTCATCGGCGACACGGTGGGCGACCCGTTCAAGGACACCGCGGGCCCCGCGCTCAACCCGCTCATCAAGGTGATGAACCTCGTCTCGCTGCTGATCCTGCCGGCGGTGATCACCCAACAGCACCACACGGGCGCGCGCTACACGATCGCCGGCGTGTCACTGGTCGTCCTCCTGTGCTCCATCGCGTTCTCCAAGCGCAAGTCGGAGAGCATGGACTCAGACGGGGCACCTGCCCCCGCCGTCCCTGCCACGCCAGCCCCGGCGGTGCCTGCCGCGCACTGAGGTCGGCCCTGTCGTCCCGACCGATGTCTAGGGTTCCGAGGGACCCGACCGAGGAAGTGCGCACCGTGGACCACGACGTGGGCCGACAACGACGAGACGAGGCCGTGCGATGAGCGCCCTCGTCATCGTCGAGTCGCCGACGAAGGCCCGGCGGATCCAGGACCTTCTCGGCGACGACTACACGGTGCTGTCGTCGCGGGGTCACGTGCGCGACCTTCCCGACTCGGCCTCCCAGCTCCCGAAGAGCGTCATCGACCCCGAGGTGCGCCGCACGCTCGGCGTCGACGCCGCCAACCACTTCAAGGCCGTCTACGTCGTCACCGACCCCGGCAAGGTCCGCCCGCTCAAGGACGCACTCAAGCACTGCGACGAGCTCCTGCTCGCCACCGACGAGGACCGCGAGGGCGAGGCGATCGCGTGGCACCTCAAAGAGGTGCTGAAGCCGACGGTGCCGGTTCGCCGCATGGTCTTCCACGAGATCACCGCCGAGGCGATCGAGCGCGCGCTGCTCGAGACGCGCGACATCGACGACAACCTGGTCAACGCGCAAGAGGCGCGCCGGATCCTCGACCGCCTGGTGGGCTTCGACGTCTCCAAGGTGCTCTGGAAGGTGCTCGCCGGGGCCAGGTCCGCGGGCCGCGTCCAGTCCGTCGCGGTGCGCCTCGTCGTCGAGCGCGAGCGCGAGCGGATCGCGTTCACGTCGGCCACCTGGTGGGGGGTCACGGCCACGGTCCAGGCCGCCGGGAGCGGCTTCGAGTCGAGGCTGGTCGAGCTCGCGGGCGACGCGCTCGCCGACGGCTCTGACTTCGACGCGTCGGGCTCCCTCAAGCCCACCGCGTCCGCTCGGGTCCTCCAGGGCGACGAGGCAGCGCTGGTGGTCGCGGGCCTTCGGGGCACCGACGTCACGGTCGCGGCGGTCACCTCCACGCCGCGGACAGAGCGCCCGCGACCGCCGTTCATCACGTCGTCGCTGCAGATCGAGGGATCCCGCAAGCTCGGCTGGTCGCCTGACCGCACGATGCGCGTCGCCCAGGAGCTCTATGAGGCCGGGTGGATCACCTACATGCGCACCGACTCGACGACGTTGTCGGGCGAGGCGATCGACGGAGCCCGCGCGGCCGCGCGCACGCTCTACGGCGCCGAGTACGTGCCCGACGCGCCGCGCCGCTACGACAAGAAGGTGCGCAACGCCCAAGAGGCGCACGAGGCCATCCGCCCCTCGGGCTCGTCGTTCCGCCCGATCGAGGAGGCCGCGAGGGCGCTGTCGGGCGACGGCTCGAAGCTCTACGAGCTCATCTGGAAGCGCACGGTCGCCTCCCAGATGGTCGACGCGAGGCTCCTCGGCCAGCAGGTCCGCCTCGACGGCGTCCTGGGTGTCGCAGCCGGCGCGCTCGCGAACACGCCGGCGGCGCTTCGCGCGACGGGCCAGCGCGTCGTGTTCCCGGGGTTTCGCCGCGCCTACGTGGAGGGGTCCGACGACCCTGACGCCGAGCTGGCCGACCAAGAGCGCCTGCTGCCCGAGCTCGTGGAGGGCTCGAGCGCCCTCGTCGACGAGCTCACCGCCGAGTCCCACGAGACCAAGCCGCCCGCGCGGTTCACCGAGGCGACGCTCGTGCGGCGCTTAGAAGAGCTCGGGATCGGGCGGCCCTCCACCTACGCGAGCGTCGTCAAGGTCATCAAGGACCGCGACTACGTGTGGAAGAAGGGCAACGCCCTCGTCCCGTCGTTCACCGCGTTCGCCGTCACGAACCTGCTGGAGCGCTACTTCGCCGAGCTCGTCGACTACGGCTTCACCGCGGCGATGGAGGACGACCTCGACGCGATCGCGGCGGGTGAGAAGGACCTCGACGGGTGGCTGCGCCCCTTCTACTTCGGCGACGACAAGGGCGTGACCGAGCTCGCGCGGCTCGGGCTGCGCCGCGCGACCGGCGGGGAGATCGACCTGGACCTGCCGTCGATCTACACGATCCCCGTCGGGGTCGACGAGTCCGGCGAGGCCGTCGTCGTCCGCGTCGGGCGCTACGGCGCGACGCTGCAGCGCGGCGAGGAGCGACGCCCCCTGCCCCCCGAGCTCGAGCCCGACTCGCTCACCGTGGACCGCGCGCTCGAGCTGCTCGCCGAGGGGACCGGCGACCGCGACGTCGGGGTCGACCCCGACACCGGGCTCACCGTGGTCGCCCGGCAGGGCAGGTTCGGCCCGTACGTGCAGCTCGGCTCGAACGACGACGTCGACGGCCGACCCAAGACCGCGTCGCTGTTCGCGACGATGACGCCCGCGACGGTGACCCTCGACGAGGCGCTCTTGTTGCTGAGCCTGCCCCGCGTGCTCGGCAGCGATGCCGAGGGCAACGAGATCACCGCGCAGAACGGTCGCTACGGGCCATATCTCAAGGCAGGCAAGGAGACTCGGTCGCTGCCGAACGAGGACTCGCTGTTCACGGTCTCGCTCGCCGAGGCGCTCGGCCTGCTCGCCCAGCCCAAGACGCGGGGTCGCAGGGCGGCCGCGGCGCCGCTGCGCGAGCTTGGCGACGACCCCGTCTCAGGAAAGCCGGTCGTCGTGCGCCAGGGGCGCTTCGGCCCCTACGTGACCGACGGGGAGACCAACGCGTCGCTGCGGACCGGTGACGCCGTCGAGGTCGTCACCCTCGAGCGCGCAGCCGAGCTGCTTCAGGACCGCAGGGACCGCGGACCCTCGACACGCCCGACGCGAAAGCGAGCGGCCAAGAAGTCGCCGGCCAAGAAGTCCGCCGCGAAGAAGGCCACCGCCAAGAAGACGGCTGCGAAGAAGGCAGCCTCGAAGCGCGCGCCCGCGACGGCGGCCGCCGCCAAGAACGGTGCGGCACAGCCGGCGCAGACGCTGAGCAGCGACGAGGATGCCGCCGCGCCGTGACCGCTCGCGGACGACTCATCGCCTTTGAGGGCATCGACGGGTCGGGGAAGTCGACGCAGGTGCGACGCGTCGCAGCAGACCGTGGTGCGCTGTGCACCTTCGAGCCCGGCGACACAGAGCTGGGAGCGGCGCTGCGAGCGGTCGCGCTCCACGGCACGGCAACGATGACGCCGCTCGCCGAGCTGCTGGTCATGGCGGCCGACCGTGCGCAGCACGTCGCGCAGGTCATCGAGCCGGCGCTCGCTGACGGCCGCGACGTCGTCTGCGACCGCTTCGACGGCTCCACGCTCGCGTACCAGGGCTATGGACGGGGCCTCGACCTCGACGAGATCCGCGCCGTGCTCTCGGTCGCGACCGGGGGGATGTCCCCGGACGCGACCGTGCTCCTCGACTGCCCGGTGGCCGACGCGCTTCGTCGCGTCGCCGGTGACGACGGCACGCCCGACCGCTTCGAGGGCGACGAGCGATTCCTCGGGCGAGTTCGCGACGGGTTCCTCGCGCTCGCCGACCTCGGGTCGTGGATCGTCGTCGACGCGACCCTCCCCGTCGACGAGGTCGCACGCCTCGTCGACGAGCGGCTCGCAGCGAGCGTGCGATGACGACCGGCGCCATGGTGGGGCTCTTCGATGGTGTGGTGGGTCAGGAACGAGCGATCGCCCAGCTGCGCCTCTCGCTTGGAAGACCCGTGCACGCCTACCTGTTCGTCGGGCCGACCGGGTCCTCCAAGGACGCCGCGGCGCTCGGCTTCGCGGCCGCGCTCGTCTGCCCCGACGGTGGCTGTGGCACCTGTGACAGCTGCGCGCGCGCGATGCGTGGCGTGCATCCTGACATCACGAAGGTCGAGCGCACCGGGGCGGCGATCACCGTCGAGGAGATCCGGACGGTCACCACGCGCGCGCTGCGACGCCCGGTGGAGGGCATCCGCCAGGTCATCGTCATCGATGACGTGCACCTCGCGATCCGAAGCGCGCCGGCGTTGCTGAAGACGCTCGAGGAGCCGCCGGCCACGACCGTCTTCGTCCTCACCGCCGACGACGTGCCACCGGGGCTCGCGACGGTCGCGAGCCGGTGTGCGCTCGTGAGCTTCGCCGCCCTGGGTGAGGCCGACGTCGCGGACTGGCTCATTGCGAGGGGCGTGGAGCCACTGCACGCCCGGCTGGTTGCGGCCGGGGCGGCCGGTGACCTCCAGCGAGCGGCGCTCCTCGCCGATGATCCCGACTACCTCGTGCGACTGGCGCGGTGGCGTGAGGCGCCTACGCGGCTCGACGGCACCGGCGCCGTCGCCGCCCAGGTCGCCGACGAGCTCCTCTCGAGCCTCGACGTCGCGGTCGAGCCGCTTCGCCGTCACCACGAAGCAGAGCTCGCGTCACTCGAAGAGGAGGCGAAGCGCCGCGGCGAGCGAGGGCTCCCGGGGCGAAAGGAGATCACCGATCGACACCAGCGTGCCGAGCGTCGCTGGCGCACCGACGAGCTGCGCTCGGGCCTCGCCGCCCTCCAGCGCGCCTACCGCGACCGCTTCCGTGCCGTGCTCGAGCAGCTCGACGAACAACCGGGCAACGCCCGCCTGGTGGATGAGGCCCGTCGCGACGCCGACGCGGTGGCGCGGATCTCCGAGGCCTCAGCGGCGCTGGACCGCAACGTCGGGGCGCCGCTGCTGGTCGCATCGCTGCTCTCAGAGGTCGGCGCAGCCCCCTGAAAACCGCTGGCTGCTCGTGGCTGTGCGCCCCACGGTGCTAGACCGTCCCAATGCGCGCCCCCCTGACCAGACTCATCGCCGGTGCCGTCGCCTTCGTCTCCCTCGGGATCGGCGTCGGCGTCACGTCCGCCTCGGCGACCCAGCACCCGTCCATCAACTACCTCAAGCTGTCGATGGCGACGGCGTACGCCCCGCGTGCCGCCCACGGCACAGACGACTACCACTGCTCGCTCATCAACCCCCACGTGTCGAGCGACTCCTACATCGTCTCGAGCCTCTTTCTCCCCGGTGACAACGGCAAGACCGAGGTGCACCACGCGATCCTCTTCATGATCCCGCCCTCTTGGGCCGCGGCTGCGACCAAGGCGAACAACGGCGGCAAGGGCTGGACCTGCTTCGGTGAGACCGTGCTCTCCGGCGCGCAGGTGGGGATCCCCGGCGGCGGCAAGCCCACCGGGCAGCCGACCTGGCTCACCGGCTGGGCACCTGGCGACAACCTGCACACGACGCCACAAGGCACGGGCGTGCTCTTCCCCAAGGGCAGCCTCGTCGTGATGCAGATCCACTACAACATGCTCGTCAGCCGCAAGGCGATCAAGAGCTCGCTGACGCTCGGCACGGTCCCCGTGTCGCCCAGCATCAAGCCCCTGTCGCTCGACTTGTTCCCCGCGCCGCCGGACGTCCCGTGCCTTGCCAAGTGGCACCCCGCGTCCACCCCGCTGTGCTCCCGAGCCGCGTCCCTCAAGAACCTGGCGCTGCGGTTCGGCAAGAGCGCAGTCAACTTCGTCAACATCCTCGAGACGGCCTGCGGTCGCAGCGCGTCGAGCCCTCCGGCGGGTGACACCACCAGCTGCACGTGGCGGTACTTCCACGCGGCCGACATCGTCGAGATCGGCGCGCACATGCACCTCACCGGCTCGTCGATGCGAGTGGTCCTGAATCCGGGCACGTCCGGCCAGAAGGTGCTGCTGAACGACACGAACTTCAACTTCGACAACCAGATCTCCTACAAGATGTCCTCGCCCGTGCACGTGGTCCCCGGCGACAAGGTGCAGGTGACCTGCACCTACAACCCGATCGTCCACGACATCAACCCGCAGCTGCGCGACGCGCCGCACCGGTTCGTGACCTGGGGCGACGGCTCGTCCGACGAGATGTGCCTCGCGCTGATCAGCACGATCAACTGAGTCGCGGGGGTCAGTCCCCCCGCCAGCACTGCAGGATGATGTCGGTCACGGTCAGGGCCACCTCGTCGCGCGTCGTCGCGGGCACGCCGAAGCTCGCAGGGAGCCGCTTCACGTCCACGAGGAGGACCTTGTTGTCCTTGCGGGTGACCGCCGAGCCGTCGGTCGTCGAGAACCCCTGCTGTCCGACGTTGACGATCGAGCCGACGTCGCCGAGCGCGACGCGCAGCCCCTGGACGTAGGCGAGGGTCGCCGCGAGCGTCGGCAGCTCCTTCACCGAGACCGTCATCGACCCGTCCGTGTAGAGGTAGGGACAGGTGTACCGGTGCCGCACCCACGTCGCTTCGGGCTTCTTCGTCGTCGGCACGCCGAGGACGCGTGCGATGTCCGCGATCGTCTCGTGGCGACAGATCATCTTCGCGGACACCGAGGGATCCATCCCATAGGTGAACTTCGCCACAGTCGTGGTGGTGGGCGGCCCCGCCGACGCCGTCCCGCACGACGCGAGCCCGACGGCACAAGCAGCGGCGAGAAGGACACGCCGCAGCCGCATGTCCACAGGGTACCGAGCGAGCGGTGGAACGCCGATCGCACCGTGGTCAAGCGTCGAGCGTCGTAACCTCGGCTCGTCATGTCGTCACGCTCCGGCCTGCGACTGCGCTCCGGGGCGATGCGCGCAGGCGCCGCGGCGGGCATCGCGCTCTTCGTGGTGGCCCTGTGGACCGCGCCGGCGAGCGCGCACGCCCAGCTCGAGTCCACGGTCCCGGCCGCTTCGTCCATCGTCAAGGTCTCGCCCCCACAGGTCGTGCTGCGCTTCGGGGAGGACGTCGAGTCCGACTTCGGCTCGATTCGCGTCTTCAATGCCCTTGGGGTTCGGATCGACTCGGGTGGCGCCCATCACCCCGGCGCCAACGG
>DATBQT010000060.1:0-5382 GCA_036560685.1 Acidimicrobiales bacterium | reverse complement strand
CGTCGTGGTCACGGGCACTGTCGTCGTGGTCACGGGCACTGTCGTCGTGGTCACGGGCACTGTCGTCGTGGTCACGGGCACTGTCGTCGTGGTCGTCTGCGGCTCTGTGGTCGTGGTCGTCTGCGGCACTGTCGTCGTGGTCGTCTCGTCAGGGGGCCGCTCGATGAGGTGGACCCGGCAACCGCCCTCGTAGATGGCGACCCCGTCGTGCGTCCAGTTCAATCCTGGATACTGCGACGTGCCACTAGAGTCATTCGTGTAGAGGAACGGCGGGATGATGTCGCCCCAGTCCTCAGCAGGAAACACCGGTCCGGTGTGCTCCGCGTGCCCCGTCGGCTCTCCGTCGGGACGGACGATCGAGTTGGCGTTGACGGTCTGGAGGTTGTACGGGTTTCTGACGCTGCTGGTCCGATGGCAGAGCGAGACCTTCGGCTGCGGCGTCGCGCCGCTGGTCGTCGTCGCGGTCGCGACGCCGACGAGCGCCAACGCACCAGCGCACAGCACCGCCGACCACGGACGCACATCCGAACGTACCTCCACAGATCACGCCGTTGGCGCTTTTGGGGTCGAGTTGTGCGATCGTTCCCCGCATTAGGTCACGGCGGCGTGCCCGCGGTGTTCAGGGGTCCGGTGCCGGGCAGCTGGCCCGCGCAGCGTTCCCGCCCTGCTGGGCACTTTCCACTGTTCTCACCCAAGGTCACCGATGACACCTGAATGCGACCGTCGAGACCGAGTGGGTCACGCCGGACCCTTCGAGATCAACTCCCGGGCGCGCTCCGCGGTCTTCCCTTCACCGATCGAGCGGAGCAACCACGTCACGCCCAAGTTCGCCAGCACCTCGACGTCGGACTCGGGCTCCTCGATCATCGCGACGTCGAAGCCGTCAAGCGAACCGCGCTCCTCCTTGATCGAGCGGAGCATCGCTTCGAGCTGCTCCGCCGAGGCTCCGACGGGGAAGAGCCCGTCAAATCGCGACGCCCTCCGAATCGGACGGGTCGAGCTGCCGCCTCTCGCTGCCACCCAGATCGGTATGCGCGGCTTCTGCAGTGGCGTCGGCAAGAAGCGAACGTCGTCCGCCGTGAAATGAGCACCTCGGAACGAGATGGCGTCGCCGCTCCAGAGCTCCAAGAGCAGTGCGAGTGCCTCGTCCAACATGTCGCCGCGACGCCGCTCGTCGACCTGCTCGCCGAACCGCCCGAGCTCACCTCCCGTGTCCACGCCGAGCCCGACGCCCAGGGTCAGCCGGCCGTTGGACAGGTAGTCGAGCGCCACGGACTCACGTGCAACCTTCTGTGGCCGACGCCGTGCAAGTGGGGTGACCATGGGTCCAATCCGAAGGCGAGACGTCGACGAGGCGATCGCTGCCATGCAGACCCAGGCGTCGGAGACCTCGATTGGCTTGCCATCGGGACGCCACATGTGGTCCCAGAGAAAGAAGCCGTCCCACCCGGTGTCCTCAGCGACATGCGCGAGGTCCGCAAGCAACCGCGGATCCGCCAGCTCGCCGAAAGGGGGGACGAACAGCGCGCGATGCATCGCACGAACGTACTCAACGGCGGGTGCCGTCCCGCATACGCGAGGCAGGATTGCGCTGCCTCCGCGCCGGCACCGTGGAACCGGCAGCCACCTGTCGCGTCGTGTTACAGGGGGAGGCGCGGAGCGCTGTCGAACGACGCGGCGCCTGGGACGCCACCGCGGATCGAGTTGTGGGGGAAGAGCTGGTCGGTCCTGATGGACCTCCGACGCTGCTCGCCCTCGCGACCGCCGACCACCTCGACCCAGGTGGCGTTCGTCTCGAGGTTCGTCACAATGGCGACGAATCGCCATGTCGCGCCCCGCTCTCGTTCGTCGAGCACGTCAACGCTGTCGCCGCTGTGCAGCCCGGCCCACGCCGAGCGCCGCTCAAGATGGGTCGAGGGCGGGCTCGCCGGTGCTGGGGCTCGGCGACGGGCCATGTCCTCTGTCTATCGGGCGATTCACCTTGACCGTCACATGGTCGCCTTACGCTCATCTGGTGACGCTCGCGCAGCTCCCCGGCTCGATCTCCCCCTCCAGGATTGGGACCTTCACGGACTGCCCGCGTCTCTTCCAGTACCAGGCGATCGAGCGGCTCGAGCAGCCGCCCACCATCTGGACGCTCAAGGGCACGCTCGTCCATGCCGCGCTCGAAGGGCTCTTCGCAGCTCCGCCAGCGGAGCGGACTGTCGAGGTCGCCCTCGCGTCGCTCGCCGCGGCGACGGCGTCCGACGAGGGCGTCGCGGGCATGTCAACGCTCGGGCTGGCACCCCCAGAGGTCGAGGAGTTCGAGCGCGATGCGGCGCTGCTCGTCGAGCGCTACTTCGAGCTGGAGGACCCAGCGGCCGTCGACGCGGTCGGCGTTGAGCTCAAGATCGAGACCACGCTCGGGACTGCTCGTGACGGCTCCCCACTGCACCTCCGCGGGATCATCGACCGGCTCGATCGCGACGAGGACGGCAACCTCATCGTCGTCGACTACAAGACCGGACGCGCGCCGCCCCCCGGACGCGAGCGGGCGAGACTCGCAGCCGTCGAGACCTACGCGTTGCTCTGCGAGCGAGCGCTCGGCGTTCGACCGGTTGCCGTCAGGCTCCTGCACCTGAGAGAGCCGATCGTCATCGAGCGGCGGATCGGCGAGGCCGAGGTCATGCGGCAGGAACGCCGCACCGTGCAGGTCTGGGACGCGATCGCCCGGGCGCACGCCGCGGGCTCGTTCCGACCCTCCCCCGGGCCGCTCTGTCGCTTCTGTGCCTTCAGTGACCGCTGCGAGGGCGCAGCGAGCCTCCTCGCGGTCCGGGGATAGCCGACAGCGCCAATAGGCTTCGCCGGCCATGGACGCCGAACCAACGACCACCGAGGCACCGCCGTCGACGACCGACCGTGTGGCCGACGCCGTCTCTGTCGCGAGCGACTTCGGCGCGATCTGGGTCGCTGTAAGCGTTGTGCAGGTCCTCACCGGCCGGAGCTCGGCGCGTGCCGCCGTGCGCCGCCTCGGCGCGGCGGGGGTCTTGTCACTCGTGCTCACGCGTTGGCTGAAGCACCGCTATGCCGTCCCACGCGAGGGCGGACCCTCATCGACCACCCTCGCTCGAACCCCGAGGTCGCCGACGTTCCCGAGCGGCCACACCCTTGCTGCCTTCGTCTCGGCGCTCGTCATCCCCACCGGCAACCGAGGCCGGCAGGCCGCAGTGCTGCTCGCCGCGCTCGTCGCGTGGGCGAGGGTCAGAGTCGGCCACCACCGGCCGGTCGACGTCGCCGCGGGCGCGGCCGTAGGAGGGGTTGCTGGTGCACTCCTCGCGGCACTACTCGCTCCGCGCGCAGGTGGTCGAGGCTGAGCCAGCCCTGTCGCTTCGGGTGCGGGGACCCGTCAGCGCGGACCCTACGATGCGTGCGACGCGACAGGAGGTGCCCATGACGACAGTCCGTGGCTTCGAGGTGTCCTACGACTACCTGTGCCCGTTCGCCCACATCGCCCATGAGCACGTCGTCGAGGGGCTCCGAGCCGGTGCGGACTGGGACGTCACGTTCACGCCCTGGACGCTCCGCCAGGTCCACAAGGACGAAGACGCGCCGGACGTCTGGGACGACACCGCTCGCCCTGACGAGCTGCTTGCCCTCGAGGCGTCCGTCGCGGTCCGAGACACGTTCCCAGAGCAGTTCCTCGACGCGCACCTGGCCCTGTTCCGCGCACGCCACGACGAGGGGATCCGCCTGTCGACGCGCGACGAGGTGCAGGGGGTCCTCACCAAGGCAGGCCTCGACGCCGCGGCGGTCCTCGACGTCGTCGACTCCGGCGCGCCGAGGAAGGAGCTGGCCGCGTCGTGGCGCCGGCTCACCGACGAGCACGACCACTTCGGCGTGCCGACCTTCGTCGTCGGGGATGAGGCCGTGTTCGTCCGGCTCATGCAGCGACCGACGTCCCCAGACGACGCCGTCCGCACGATCGACTCGATCGTGACGATCCTCGTGGACGACACCAGCTTCAACGAGTTCAAGCGCACCAAGCGCAACCGCTGATCAGCGCGAGGCGAGCTCGCTGAGCAACGCGTTCGTCGCGTCCTGCTCCTCGCGCGAGCCCATCGCCCCGACGACCACCTCGGACACCCCGGCCGCTGCGAGCTGGCCGATGCCGTCCTCGATGAGGTCCCTCGTGCCCACGAGCCCGACGTCCGCCGGCGTCGCCGCACCCTCCCTGTCCATCATCGCCTTGTAGCTGGGGAGCGTGGGGTAGATCGCGAGCGCCTTGTTGATCCGCTCCGACGCCGCGGCGACGTCGCCGGTGAGACAGACCGGCAGCGACGCGATCACCCGCGGGCGTGGACGGCCGGCCTCGTCTGCGGCCTTCGTGATGGTCGGGACGACGTAGTCGCGCAGCGTGGCGATCCCGGTCATCCACGTGACCGTGCCGTCCGTCAGCGTCCCCGCCATCTTCAGCATCACCGGGCCGAGCGCCGCCACGACGACGGCGGGGGGTGCGGTCACCTCGGGCCCGACGCGCCCGATGGTCACGGCCTTGAGGAACTCGCCCTCGAAGCTGATGGTCTCGCCGCGCAGCATCGGCAGCAGCGCGCTCAGGTACTCGCGCATGTACGTCCCGGGCTTGTCGAACGGCAGGCCCCACATGCCCTCGATGACGACCTGGTGCGACAGCCCGATGCCCAGCGTGAGCCGCCCCTTGGAGATGGCCTGGACGGTCAGCGCCTGCTGGGCGAGCACCTGGGGGTGGCGGGGCTGCACGGGCACGACGCCGGTCGAGAACTCGATGCCGTCAACCTCACGGGCGACGACCGCGAAGACCGTGAGCGCGTCCGAGCCGAAGATCTGGGAGGACCACGCGCTCGTAAAGCCGGCTGCCTTGGCCACGCGGACGCTCTCGATGACGTCGTCGATTGGCTGGTCGGTGTCGATGCTGGTGCCGAATCGCATGAGGCTCCTCGTTAGGTGGCAGGTAGCCTGCCGCGGTGGCGAACCCTGAGCGTATCGAGGGCGTCCCTGCCGCGCGGCGGGTCGGCATCGTCGGCGCCGGACAGCTCGCGAGGATGCTGTGCGAAGCCGCGAGCGCCATGGGCGTCGACACGGTCGTGCTCGCCGAGCACCACGACGACGCGGCGGTGCGCGTCGCGGGCGACGTCATCATTGGGAGCCCACGGGACCCCGTGGCCCTCGCGTCGCTCGTCGACGCCTGTGACGTGGTCACCTTCGACCATGAGCTCGTCGACCTCGGTGCGCTGCGCGACCTCCAGGCGCGCGGCCACACGGTGCGGCCTGGCCCCGACGCCCTCGAGGTGGCGGTCGACAAGGCCGTGCAGCGCCGGCGGTTCTCTGACCTGGGCATCCCTGTGCCGCGCTTCGTCGTCCTCGACG
>DATBQT010000059.1:0-3467 GCA_036560685.1 Acidimicrobiales bacterium | reverse complement strand
ACAGGGACAAGCGGCGGCATCCCCTTCATGGACATGGGGAACAAGGCGTTCATCCTTGGAACCGCGTACAACCCTCAGTACCTCGCGGGGCTCACGCGCAACGAGATCGCAACGGGTCTCACCGATCCCACGAACCCGGCGACCCAGGCGATCGTGGCGACCGCTAACTACGTCTCCGCAGGGCTCTGCGCGTCGACGAAGGGCAAGCCCGGCTCGGTCTGCGCGTCGTCTGGCGTCATGGCCGCAGCCCACGCGATGCACCTGACGTACTGACGTGGACGACGACGACCTTGTCGCGTCGTCCGACTCGGATGCGTCCGACCTCTACGCGGACGCACCGCTGTGGATCGTCATCGTCACGCCGATCCTCGCAATCATCGGCCTCGGGATCGCGATCTACCTGACGATTGTCCACTTCGAGGGGACCAAGTACCTCGTGTGCAACAACTCCCAGTTCAACTGCATCAAGGTGACGACATCGGGCGAGTCGAGGTTCCTCGGCATCCCCGTGGTGTTCCTCGGCCTGTTCCAGTACACGGCCATGACGGGGCTCTGCTCGCCGTGGGCCTGGCACGCACGCCACCGGGAGGTTCACATCGCCCGGCTTGCCTTCGCGACCGTCGGCATGGGCTTCATCCTCTGGCTCATTGCAGCCGAGCTGCTCATCGTGAAGAGCATCTGCGAGTGGTGCAGCGGCGTGCACCTCGTGACGTTCGCGCTGTTCGTGATCATCGTGCTCACGGTCCCGAAGATGCTTGGGTGGACCGGTCAATTCGACGAGTGACGCGCAGCACCTGTTGGTGGGCGCGTCGGTGAGTCCTCGGAGGTAAGTGATGACGGACGCCGCGCCAGCTGCCCCGACCGGCCGCTCGCGCGGCGCGGTCTGGTCGTGGCTAGCCCTGGGCGTCGTCGTGGCCCTCGTCGGCACGCTCGTGCTCGTCAAAGTGGTCGGCGGGTCCAGCGAGCCGAGCGCTCCGACCACGCACACCCAGACGTCGTCCGTCGTCCTCGGCCAGCTCACCTCGATCCCCTCGTCGGTCTACGACCAGATCGGCGTCGCCTCGGTGAGCGTCCCCATCGTGATGCCGATCGTGCTCGGCGGCGCGCACCCCCTGCTCTTCACCGGTTCGAACGGCGCACGGTTGCCGGGGATCGTCTTCCTCGGGACGGAGTACTGCTCGTTCTGCGCCGCGGAGCGCTGGCCGCTCATCGCCGCGCTCTCGAGGTTCGGGACGTTCTCCACCCTCTACAACATGGACTCGACCGCGACGGACTTCGCCCCTTCCACGCCGTCGTTCACCTTCTACGGGTCGCAGTACAAGAGCCGGCTCGTCGTGTTCCGTCCCTATGAGGTGCGCTCCGACGTGCCCAGCGCGCACGGCTATGCCGCGCTGATGTCGCTTCCCTCGCGCGAGCGGCGCATCGTTCGCGCGTTCGACGCGACGATGCAGTACCCATTCGTGGACATCGGCAACGTCGTCATCGTGCGCCAGGCGGCGTTCAGCCCCGAGACGCTCGCCGGTGCGACGCGCGACTCGATCGCCGGCGCCCTGAGCGATCCGGCGAGTCCGTTGACTCAGGCGATCGTCTCGTCGGCGAACGTGCTGACCGCCTCGATCTGCGCGGCCGACGGGGAGCGCCCGACGCGCGTGTGCACGTCAGAGGGCGTCAAGGCCGCAGACGCGGCGCTGCACCTCGCCGCGTAGGTCAGCTCGCCTGGCGTTCGGCGATGGTGCGACGCTCGAGCTCCGTCGTGCCGCCCCAGATGCCGTGGGCCTCGCGGATTCGCAGGGCGTACTGCAGGCAGTCGGGGCACACCGCGCACGACGCGCAGATGGCCTTGGCGTCGCGCTCCCGCGTGACGCGGTCGTCCTTGCGCTCAGGGGCGGTCGGCGGGAAGAACAGCTCCGCCTTCGGACCCTTGCACGCAGCGTGGCGCTGCCACTCTTCGGTAACGATCGCCATCGCCCCACCCCCAGATCCCGGGTTCTCCTCCCCAGAAGGAGAAACCGTACCGACGCCGCACCCCGACGACAAGGCCTCTGAACAGGTCTTCTTCAGAGCCGGGTCGGATGCCACCGAATTCATCATTGGTACCCTCCGCGCGTGGACCCGGTCGCCTTCCTCCGCCGCTCTGCGGTGCTGTTCATCGCCGGCAAGGGCGGGGTTGGCAAGTCGACGACGACCGCGGCGGTCGCCGCCCTTGGCGCCAGCCTGGGCCTGCGCGTCCTGGCCGTCGAGCTCGAGGGCCGCCAGGAGCTCCCAAGGGCGCTCGGCCTCAGCGGCGTGCTCGACTGGGACGAGCAGGTCGCCATCACGGACCCCTCTGGCGGGACGGTCACCGCGAGGAGGATCCGCCCCGACGACGCGTTGGTCGAGTGGCTCAAGGCGCGCTCGCTCGGCGCGGTCATCCGGCGCCTTCGGTCAACGGGCGCGCTTGAGGTCGTCTCCTTCGCGATCCCCGGTATCCGCGAGGTGCTGGTGCTCGGCAAGCTGAAGGCGATCGAGCGCTCCGGCGAGTTCGACCTCATCGTCGTCGACGCGCCCGCGACGGGCCATGCGATCACGCTGCTCACCTCCCCGGCCGGACTGGCCGCCGCGGCGCGCGGCGGACCGGTTCGGCGCAACGCCGAGGAGGTCGCAGAGCTGCTGGCGGACCCGGCGCGGTGCCGCGTGCTGCTCGTCACGCTCGCGCGCGAGCTCGCGGTGGACGAGACGATCGAGGCGGCCTTCGAGGTTGAGGACCGCGCCGGCGTCGCGCTCTCCGACGTCGTGATCAACCAGTACCGCACGCCCGACGTGGCCCTCGCCCACGCACTCTCGAGCTCGGACACCGCTGCGCTCGACCCCCACGTCGCTGCGGCCGTGGAGGCCGCTCGTCGCTTCGAGTCCGCTCGCGAGTACGTCGCGGCCGCGGAGGTCGAGCGGCTTGGTGACGCGCTCGCGCTCTCCCAGCTCACCCTGCCGCTCCTCGACTCGCACCGCATCGGCCCCGACGAGACCGCGATGCTCGCCGCGGCGCTTGGGGCCTCCATCGAGTCAGTGGAGGAGGGCGCGTGACCGGCGTGCTCGGCGCGCTGGAGGGCGCACCGGTCGTCGTGGTGTGCGGTGCGGGCGGGGTCGGCAAGACGACCGTCGCCGCGGCGCTCGCGGTCGGGCTCGCGCGTCGGGGCGAGCGGGTGTGCGTGGTCACGGTCGACCCTGCGCGGCGTCTCGCCGGCGCCCTCGGCATCGACACGCCCAGCGACGACCCCGTCGAGGTCGCGGGACGCTGGCCGGGCTCGCTGCACGCGGTGCAGCTGCACGCGGGCTCCACCTTCGACACGCTCGTCGAGCGCCACGCCGCGAGCGCCGCGCAAGCCGAGTCGATCCGCCGCAACCCGCTCTACCGCTCGATCGCCTCGGCGCTCGGCGGGACCCAGGAGTCCATGGCGATGGAGCGGCTCTACGAGCTCGATGCGACCGAC
>DATBQT010000058.1:0-6996 GCA_036560685.1 Acidimicrobiales bacterium | reverse complement strand
AACGCGGCCCCTGGGAACTGCATGAGCGCGGTGAACCCGAGCGCCTCTTCGTAGAACGCGACGGACGCGGCGACGTCCTTGACGTAGAGGACGGCATGGTTGAGACGACGGATGGCCATGCCTCGACCCTACGCCGCGACGGCGAGCACGTGGTCGGCCGTTGCAGGCTCGGGACGCCCGCTCGGCAGCACGATGAGCGTGACGACCGCGCCGAACGCGAAGATCGCGGCGGCCCACCAGAACGCGGTGGTGTAGCCGTGGACCTGGGCCTGAAGCGCGATCTCCTGCTGGGCCAGGATCGACGAGGGACTGCCTCTGAGGGAGGCGCCGTATCCAAGGGCCGCCGCGATCGAGACGGTGCTCAGCAGCGCGGTGCCGATCGAGCCGCCGATCTGCTGGGTGACGTTGACCGTCGCCGACGCCGACCCCGCGTACTCGGGTCGCACCCTCGCGGTCGACGTGTTCATCGCGGTCGCGAAGATGACGCCCATCGCCACACCGTTGAGGAGGAGCCCTGGGAGGACCTCGCTCGCATAGCTGCCGTGCACGGTCAGGTGCGTGAACACGTACATCCCAAGCGCCCCGATCGCCAGCCCTGTCGGGAGCAGGGGCCGCGGGCCGAGCCGCGGGAGCAACATGGTCTGTGAGATTGCGGCCGCGGCAGACAGGGCGGCGACCAGCGGCAGGAAGGCGACCCCCGCGCCCACCGGGCTGTAGCCCTTCACGTGCTGCAGGTAGAAGGTCAAGAACAAGAAGACCGCGAACATCGATGCCGAAGCCAAGAAGATCCCGAGGAACGACCCTCCTCTGGCGCGGTCCGTCACGATCGAGAGGGGCAGCATCGGGCGCTCCCTCACGGTCTGGAGCCAGACGAACGCGCAGACGAGCGTCACGCCCACGATGAGGCAGGCGATGGTCGTTGGATTGCCGAACGCCGAGACGAGCGTCACGGTGCCGTGCGCATCGGCGGTGCGCTGCGCGCTGTTCGCGGCGTGGCTGAGTCCGTAGACGATCGAGAACAGCCCGGTCGAGATGAGCAGCGTGCTCGGCACGTCGAGCCCGCCGGTTGCCTGGCCCCGCTCGCGCCGAAGCAGGGACTGCGCGCCTACGAAGGTCACCGTCGCGAAGATCAAGTTGACGTAGAGCGTCCAGCGCCAGCTGAGGTACTGGGTGAGGATGCCCCCGAGCAGCAGGCCGATCGCCGCGCCGGCGCCCGCGATCGAGCCGTAGATGCTGAACGCCTTCGCACGCTCCTTCACGTCGATGAACGTCGTGGACACCATCGCGAGCGCCGCGGGGGCGAGCACGGCCCCGAAGGCGCCCTGGATCGCGCGAGCGCTCACGAGCATCGTGAAGTTCTGCGCCGCGCCGCCGAGCGCGGACGCGAACGCGAAGCCGACGAGGCCGATCTGGAGCGTGGTCTTTCGGCCGATGAGGTCGCTCAGCCTTCCGCCAAGGAACAGGAGGCTCCCGAACGCGAGCGAGTACGCCGTGATGAGCCACTGCGCGTCTTCGGCTGAGAACCCGAGCGATGACTTCGCGGACGGGAGCGCGATGTTCACGATCGTGGCGTCGAGGACGACCATGAGCTGTGCGAGTCCGAGGAAGCCCAGGATCACCCAACGCTTGTCGTGTTGTTGATGCTGAGTGGCGACGATGGTGTCCACGGGCGCTCTCCTCGGGTGCGACAACACTACCGTCGGCGTCTCAGGACAAGTTCGGCCCAACCGGCGCGCCTGTCACAGTCGGAGGTGGAGGTCCGTCCTGATCGCGCGCATCACCGCGTTCGCAAGCAGGTCCGCGCCGGCGGGCTCGAGGTGGATGCCGTCGGAGGGCACTCGGACCAAGGCGAGCTGGCCGCCGACCCGCAGGTACGCGGTGTATCGGTCGTGCGGGGAGAGCACCGAGTCGGAGTTGAAGTAGTCGACGTGCCACAGCCGCGCCTCTTTGTGCTGGAGGTCGCGGACGGCCTGCAGGAGCCCGTTCAGGCCCTTGTCCTGGATGATCGGCACGGAGACCCAGAGGATCTTCGTGCCGCCCTGGGTGCCGATCGAGAACATCGTTGCGACGGTTCGCTGGTACTGGGCGCGCCAGGCACGTGTGTTGAACGGAAGCGAGGGCGGCCCGATGAACGAGTGGAAGTCGTTGACGCCCATCATCCCGATGATGAGCTGGGGGCGGTCGGCGAACACGTCGCCGCGCAGCTCTTTGACCCAGTTGAAGTACGCGAGGTTGTTGAGGCCGGTGTCGATCCTCGCGTCGACGTTGACGGCGACCACGCCAGTTGCGGTGAGGTCGTTCTGCAGCGGGAAGGCGAGGTCCTCGCCGATCGAGTCGCCGATGATGAGCACGCGCAGACGGTGGCGCGCCGTCGGCACCCTCGGCAGCGTCGTCGTGGTGGTCGGACCGACCGGACGCGTGGTCGACGGGACCGTTCGGTAGACGAAGCCACCCTCTGCGGTGCGGCCGAGCGACTCGTTGAGGCCCGCCGCCGCCGAATCGAGGTGCAGGGCGCGTGCGATCCGCACGAGCGGATCGAGGATGTCGAGCGCCGCGGTCTGCCGGGAGCCCTGCTGGCCAAGGACGATCGCGTTGCGCTGCAGCACCGTCGCGTCCAGGAGCACCCAGACGAGGAAGCCGCAGAGCAGCACCACGCCCGTGCGCTGCCACGAAGGCTTCTTGCCGCCGTGGCGCGCAGGCCGCTGGCGCATTGGTGTGGGTCTCGCAGGCTGCACGGCGCTCCTCAGAACCGGTAGTAGATGAACGGTGCGATGCCGGTGGGTCCGAGCGTCGTCGTGACGAGCAGCCCGAGGCCGATCGCGCCGACCTGCAGCGGTGCGGCGGCACGCCCGAACGCGACGACCGCCCGGTCAACGGCGCGAGAGGGAACGTACTGCGCCGCGAGCATCGCGACGATCGTCACCACGACGAGCGGCGTCACGAGTGGGGAGGCCTGGCCCCATCCCGTGAAGATCCTCTCGAGCATCGCGAACGCGTTGGACATCGACGTCGCCCGGAAGAACAGCCAACCGAGGGACACGAACTGGAACGTCAAGAAGCACTGCCGGACGTGCGCGAAGCGCCCCTCCTCCAGTGCGGGCAGACCACGACTCAGCCGTGCGCTGCGGCGGAAGTGGCCCACCACCTGGCCCGCGCCGTGGAGCGCCCCCCAGGCGAGGAACGTCCAGTTGGCCCCGTGCCAGAGGCCCCCGAGCACCATCGTCAGCATGAGGTTCCTCGACGTCGCGACCTGGCTCCCCCGGTTGCCGCCCAGGGGGATGTAGAGGTAGTCGCGGAGCCAGCGCGACAGGGTGACGTGCCAGCGGCGCCAGAACTCCTGGAGGTCCCTCGCGGTGTAGGGAGCGTCGAAGTTGACCGGGAAGCGGATCCCGAGCAGCAGCGCGATCCCGATCGCGATGTCGGTGTAGCCGGAGAAGTCCGCGTAGATCTGGATCGCGAAGCCCCACACCGCAAAGAGGACCTCTGGCGCGCTGTGCGAGCCGGGCGAGCCGAACACCGGGTCCACGATCGCAGTGGCGACGTACGAGCTCACGACGATCTTCTTGAACAGCCCACCCATGATGAGCAGCGTCGCGCGCGAGAGGTCCACCGCGTGCGGGTCGCGGAGCCTGCGTAGCTGCGGGAGCAGCTCGCCGCCACGCACGATCGGGCCGGCGACGAGGTGCGGGAAGAACGACAGGTAGACCGCGACGTCGATCGGCGTCGCGGGGACGAGCGTGCGCCGGTAGACGTCGACGACGTAGCTCACCGCCATGAAGGTGAAGAACGAGATCGCGATGGGCAGCGTCGGAGTGAGGAGAGGCGCCGCCCGACCGAGCCCCGCGGCGTGCAGGACGTTGTCGACGTTGACCGCGAAGAAGCCGTAGTACTTGAACCAGCCGAGGAGCCCGAGCAGCCCCACCAGCGCGCCGACCAGCCATCCTCTCCGTGACCGCTCGGTCCGCGACGCGTCGATCGCGGTGGCGCCGAGGTGCGCGATCACCGTCGAGGCGAGCAGCAGGAAGCAGAAGTGCCAGTCCCAGTACGCGTAGAAGTAGTACGACGCTGCAAGCATGAACAGCTTCCACGCGACGACACGCTCGTTGAGGAGCCACGCCCCGAGGTAGACCACGCCGAAGAAGATCGCGAAGTCGAACGTCGGGAACAGCATGGCGCCGTCGCGACACTACCGCCGACGCCTCGGCGTCCTGGGTGACTTGCGGGCGTGGCCCGCTGCGCTCAGCGGTTCTTCAACGCGTCGATCAGCGCGGGCAGCACCTTGTGCACGTCGCCCACGATGCCGAGGTCGGCGATCGTGAAGATGGGCGCGTCGCGGTCCTTGTTGACCGCGACGATCGTCTTCGATCCCTTCATGCCGACGAGGTGCTGCGTCGCGCCGGAGATCCCGAACGCCAGGTAGACGGATGGCTTGACGGTCTTGCCGGTCTGGCCGACCTGGTGCGAGTAGGGCACCCACCCGGCGTCGACGATCGCCCGGCTCGCGCCTGCCGCACCGTGCAGCAGCGACGCCAGCTCCTCGATCATCGAGTAGGCGGCCGCCTCGCCGAGGCCTCGCCCGCCGGAGACCACGATCGCGGCCTCGTCGAGCGACGGACCGGTGCGCTCCTCTTTGTGGCTCGCGGTGACCGTCGCGGTGCCCGTCGTGCCGACGTCGCCGGCCGCGAGCCCCACGACCGTCGCGGGCGAGCCGCCACTGGGCTCCGCGGCGAAGCTCTTCGCCCGGATCACGAAGATCCCGGGCGACTCACCGGTGAACCTCGCCTTGACGATGAGCGCGCCACCGAACACGGGGTGCTCCGAGGTGATCGAGCCGTCGGACTCGGTGAGGCCGGTCACGTTGGTGAGCACGGGACGGTCCAGCCGGGCCGACAGCCGTCCGGCGATGTCGCGCCCGTCGTAGCTCGTCGGGACCAAGAGGGCATCGGGCGCGCCCGCCGAGGCGACCAGGCCCTGGATCGCCGCTGCGACCGGCACGCCCGGCAGCGACGCGCCGAGGTCGCCTGCGTCGTGGACCGTCGTCGCGCCGTACTCGCCGAGCACCGCGGCATTTGCGGCGCTGTCAGGCCCCCAGGAGATCGCCTCGACGGTCTGGGCGAGTGACCTCGCGGCCGTCAACAGCTCGAGGCTGGTCGTCGTGATCCCGCCCGTCGCTGACGGCTCTGCGACAACCCAGATGGTGCGAACTGGCATCCCTGCTCCTTCTCCGATGGCTCGACGACTGACTGGCTCGCTGGACTGACTCGCTGGACTGACTCGCTCGAGGGCTAGATGGCCTTGACGGACTCGAGGAACGCGACGACGCGCGCGGCGCCGTCACCCTCGTCGACGACGATCTCGCCCGAGCCGCGCGACTCCGCCTCGTCGACGTCGACGATCTCCTGGCGCGCGCCGGCAAACCCGACCTGGCCTTCGAGGCCAAGGTCCGCGACGGTCACCTCGTCGACGGGCTTGGACTTCGCGGCCATGATCCCCTTGAACGACGGGTACCGCGGCTCCACGACGCCGGCGGTGACGGTGACGAGCGCGGGGAGCGGCACGGTGACCTCGTCGTAGCCCGCCTCGGTCTGGCGCTCCACTCGCACCGTGGTGCCGTCCACGGCGACCGACTTCGCGAACGTCACCGTCGGCAGGCCGAGCAGCTCGGCCAGCTGCACCGGGGTGGTCCCCGTGTAGCCGTCGGTCGACTCGGTCGCGGCCAGCACGAGGTCGAACTCGGTGCGCCGGATCGCCGCGGCAAGCACCTTGGCGGTGCCGAGCGCGTCGGTGCCCTTCAGCGCGGGATCGCTCACGAGGATCGCCTTGGCGGCGCCCATCGCGAGCGCCGTGCGCAACCCGCCGGTCTCGTTGTTGGGTGCGACGGACACGAGGGTCACCTCGCCGCCGCCAGCGGCGTCGACGAGCTGCAGCGCCATCTCGACGCCGTAGGCGTCGGAGTCGTCGAGGATCAGTTTCCCCGAGCGGTCGAGGGTGTTCACGCCGGGCTCAAGGGAGGGCGGCGCGGCGGGATCGGGGATCTGCTTGACACAGACGACGACGTTCATGGCGCTCATTCAAGCGGAGAGGTGGCCCGATCCGCCATTTCGACCGTGACGGCGTCCTGCGACACCTCCAGGCCGAGCGCGACGTCGTCCGTGATCACGATGTCCACGCCGAGGGTCACCATCCGCTCGATGTCGTGGCGGGCGTTCACCGTCCAGGTGGTCACGTCGAGGCCCGCCGCGTGCGCTCGGTCGACGACCTCTTGCGTCACGGTGAGCACGAAGGGGTGCACCGCGCCGACGTCGTGGGCCACGACGACGTCGATCGCGTCGAGGGGGTCCGCGGTGTACCCGAGGAGCCACCCCAGCGCCACGGCCGGGTGCGCCTGGCGCGCCGCGTCGAGTGTCGCGAGATCGAACGACGAGATGATGACGCGGTCGAGGTCCCCTCGCTCCTCGAGCCGCGCCACGACCTGATGGCTGATCGAGCCCGTCGCGTCGTAGCCCGGCCCTTTGGGGTCGTTCTTGATCTCCACGCTCACCGTCAACGGCTCGAGGACGTCCATTGCGTCGTCCAGCAGCGCGACGTCCGGCGGCAGGTCGCGGACGAGCAGGTCGGCGATCGCGCCGAGCCCCTCGATGGCTGGGTCGTGGTGGACGACGAGCGCACCGTCGGCGCTCCTTCGGACGTCCAGCTCGACGCCGTCGGCGCCTGCTGCGACGGCGGCGAGGAACGCCGCGACGGTGTTCTCAGGGGCTGCCCTCGCGTCCCCTCGGTGTGCGAAGACCTTGGTCACCGGTGCAGTCTGGCGGGCGGCATCGCCGGCAAGCCGCCCTTGATACAGATGCAAGCACCTTGTAGCATTGTCGCGCCGAGCTTCCCTAATCGGAAGGCCCGGGCGGGACGATCGTGAAAGGTTTCACGATCTTGAGGAGCGAGGGACTAGGGCGATGGCGCTGACGTGGAACCGGACGTTCGACTGGGACATGGACGACT
>DATBQT010000057.1:0-7369 GCA_036560685.1 Acidimicrobiales bacterium | reverse complement strand
CCGCGCTGCTCGACGGCACCGACGCCGTGGTCCTGCTCGACGAGGCCTACGCCGACTACTCGGGCCACGACGCGCTCTCGCTCACCGAGGCGCATGAGAACCTCGTCGTGGTCCGGACCCTGTCCAAGGCCTACGGGCTCGCGAGCCTCCGGGTCGGCTACGCGATCGGCAGCCCGGCCGTGATCGGTGCGATCGCGGTCTCGAGAGGCCCCTACAAGGTCGGCGCGCTCGCAGAGGCCGTCGCGCTCGGGGTGCTGGAGGCGGACCTCGCCTGGGTGCGCGAGCGCATCGCCGAGGTGGTGGCGCTCCGCGACGCCTTCTCGTCCCGGCTGCGCGCCGCGGGCCACGACGCGTTGGCGAGCTCGGCGAACTTCGTCGCGGTGCGCGTCGACGACGCCGTCGGGGTCCTCGAGCGCATGCTCGCGGACGGCGTGCTGGTGCGCGCCTATCCCGCGCTCCCGGTGTTCGGCGACCTCGTGCGGATCACCGTCGCGCCGCAGGTCCAGCTGGACGAGGCATTCGAGGCGCTCGAAGCGGCGACGCGATGAGGATCGCCATCTTCGACAACGGCGCGGGCAACGTGCACTCGCTCGCCAAGGTCCTTAGCGAGTCCGGCGCCGTCTCCCACACCGCCGACGTCGCAGAGCTCTGCCGCGCCGACCTGGCCGTGCTGCCGGGTGTGGGCGCGTTCGACCCCGCGATGGACCACCTCGGCGGCATGGCATCGCCGCTCGCCGACGCCCTCCGCGACGGGCTGGCGTGCCTCGCGATCTGCCTCGGGATGCAGCTGCTCTTCGAGTCCTCCGACGAGGGCGAGCGCAAGGGCCTCGGCCTGCTGGAGGGGCGCGTCGAGCGCCTCGTGGCCGAGCGCCTGCCGAACATCGGCTGGGAGTGCGTCGACGGCGAGGCCGAGCCGACGCTCGGCGCGTCCGGGCTTCGCTGGGGCTACTACGCGAACAGCTTCGTCTGCCCGATGGACGGTCCGCACGCCGTGACGTCGACGTCCACCGTCGAGTCCTCGACCTTTCCGGCCACGCTGCGCACCGCGCGGACGCTCGGCGTCCAGTTCCACCCCGAGAAGAGCTCTGCTCGCGGCGTGGCGATGGTCCGAGCGTTCTGCGACGAGGTGGCGCCGTGAGGGTCGTGCCCGCGATCGACCTTCGCGACGGCCACTGCGTGCAGCTGCGCGGCGGCAGCTACGACGACGAGCTCGTCCGACTGACCGACCCGCTCGGCGTCGCCACGTGGTGGCGCGACCTCGGCTTCGACGCGCTGCACGTGGTCGACCTGGACAGAGCGACGGGTCGCGGCGACAACCTCGGGGCGGTGCGCGCGATCTGCGCGCTCGAGGGCGTGGCGGTCCAGGCGGGTGGCGGCGTGCGCGACGACGACGGGGTTGCGCGCCTCCTGGACGCGGGGGCACGGTCCGTGATCGTGTCGACCCGCGCGGTCGCCGAGCCCGCGTGGCTCGCTTCGATCGCGTCGGCGCACCCTGACCGCGTCTCGCTCGCCGTCGACGTCCGCGGGGGCCTCGTGACGACGGAGGGATGGCAGCGCCAGACCTCGATCGACCCCGTCGAGCTCGTGGGTTCCCTCGGCGACCTCGCGCTGCACCAGGTGCTCGCGACCGCCGTCGACGTGGAGGGGACCGCGCGCGGGCCGGACCTCGCCTTGGTGGCGCGGCTCCGCGCCGCGACCGACCACGCCCTCGGCGTCGCCGGCGGCGTGGCAACGACCGACGACCTTCGCGCCCTGCGGGACCACGGCGTCGACACGGCCGTCGTCGGGACCGCGCTGTATACCGGAGCCCTCGACCCCGTGGGCCTGAACGAGGAGCTCGTCACATGACCACCGTCCGACGCACGACCAACGAGACCGACGTCACCGTCGAGCTGGCGATCCACGATCCCTCGCCGGCCGTCGCGGTGTCGACGACCGAGCCGTTCTTCGACCACATGGTGGCCACGCTCGCTCGCTACGCGGGGTTCTCGCTCACGATCCGAGCGACGGGCGACCTCGACCACCACCTCACCGAGGACGTGGCGATCACGCTCGGTCGTGCCATCGCCGAGGCGACGCCGCAGACCTGCGCGCGCTACGGCACGGCCACCGTGCCGATGGACGACGCGCTCGTGACGGCGTCGATCGACGTCGGCGGCCGTGCCCACTGGGGCGGGTCGCTGCCCGACCCGACCTACGACCACGTGCTGCGCAGCCTCGCGACCGCGGCCGGTGCGACGCTGCACGTCGTCGTCTCCCGTGGCACCGACCCGCACCACGTGACCGAGGCCGCCTTCAAGGCCGTGGGGCTGGCGCTGCGCCTCGCGCTCGCCGAGGGCGGCACGGTGTTCTCGACGAAGGGCACCGTGCGCTGGGAGGTCAGCTGATGCCGAGCGCGAGGATCATCGTCTGCCTCGACGTCAGGGACGGCCGCACGGTGAAGGGGACCAAGTTCCAGGACCTCCACGACGTCGGCGACCCGGTCGCCATGGCGGCCGACTACGAGCGCGACGGCGCCGACGAGGTCGTCTTCTTGGACATCGCCGCGTCGACCGAGGGGCGCAGCACCGTGCTCGAGGTCGCGACGCGCACGGCCTCGTCGGTCTTCATCCCGCTCGTCATCGGCGGGGGGATCCGCACGGTCGATGACGCCCGCGCCGCGCTCAACGCCGGGGCGGACAAGGTCTGCCTGACCTCGCCGGCGGTCGCGCGCCCCGCGCTCATCAGCGAGGTCGCCGAGCGCTTCGGCGCCCAGTGCTGCGTCGCCAACGTCGACGCGGCCCGTCGCCCGACGGGCGGCTGGGAGGTCCGGACCCACATGGCGACGGGCCGGACCGGGCTCGACGCCGTGGCGTGGGCCACCGAGTGCGTCGAGCGCGGCGCGGGCGAGCTGCTGGTCACGAGCGTCGACCGCGATGGGACGCGCTCGGGCTACGACCTCGAGCTGCTCGCAGCCGTGCGCGCCGCGGTCAGCGTGCCGGTCATCGCCTCGGGTGGGGCCGGGACCGCCGCGCACGTCGTGGCCGCGTTCCAGGTCGGCGTCGACGCCGCACTGCTCGCCGGCGCGCTGCACGACGGCACCATGCGGGTCAGCGACGTGAAGGAGGCCGTCGGGGCCGCGGGGTTCGCCGTGCGCGACGCGCAGGCCG
Source organism: Acidimicrobiales bacterium (assembly GCA_036560685.1). Lineage (GTDB taxonomy): Bacteria > Actinomycetota > Acidimicrobiia > Acidimicrobiales > RAAP-2 > Palsa-459. The sequence goes on along the minus strand of DATBQT010000057.1, from coordinate 4,220 downwards.
CAGGGGCAGGGTCGCGATGACCGAGCCCTCGCTCGACCTCGACGCGCTCGACTTCGACAAGGGCGCGGGGCTCGTGACGGTGGTCGCGGTCGACCACGCGACCGGGGCGGTCCTCATGGTCGCCCACGCCGACCGTGAGGCGCTCGAGGCCACGGTCGCCACCGGAGAGATGCACTACCGCTCGCGAACCCGCGGGCTCTGGCACAAGGGCGCGACGAGCGGCAACGTCCAGCACGTCGTCACGCTGATTGCAGACTGCGACGGCGACGCGGTGCTCGCCGTCGTCCGCCCCGCCGGCCCCGCGTGCCACACCGGTGCGGTCTCGTGCTTCGATGCCGACGACGCGAGGCCGGGGGTGCTCGGGCGGCTCGACGCGCTCGTCGCGTCGCGGCTCGAGCGCGCACCCGAGGCCAGCTACGTCGCCGCCCTGCTCGCGGACCGCAACCTGCGGTTGAAGAAGCTCGGCGAGGAGGCGACCGAGCTCGCCGTGGCCGCCGCGGACGACGCACTCGACGACGTGGTCGACGAGGCGGCTGACCTCTTGTTCCACGTGCTCGTCGTGGTCCGAGCCGCTGGCGGGTCGATCGACGACGTGCTTGGCGTCCTCGCGCGACGCGAGGCGGATCGCTAGGACGCGGCGACGGTGAGCGGCAGCGTGCGTGGACCGCGCACCTGGCCGCGTGACCACGTGACGGCCGCGGGGTCAGCGAGCGAGAACTCGCCGAACCGCGCGAGGAAGCACTCGAGCGCGACGCGCAGCTCCATGCGGGCGAGGTTGGACCCGATGCAGCGGTGGATCCCGAGGCCGAAGGCGGCGTGGCGGTTGACCTCGCGGTCGATCACGACCTCGTCGGCGCGCTCGAAGAACGACGGGTCGCGGTTGGCCGCGGGGAAGCTGAGCAGCACCCAGTCGTCCTTCTTCATGGGGCAGCCCTCGAAGCTGAAGTCCTCCTTCACGAGCCGGGCCATGGTGACCGGGGCGTAGGCGCGGAGGAACTCCTCGATGGCGACGGGGAGCAGCGAGGGGTCCTTCGCAAGCCGCCGGCGGTCGTCGTCGTGCTGGGCGAGGTGCCAGATCGACGCCCCGATCGCGGACCAGGTCGTGTCGATGCCCGCGGCCAGGATCAGGATCATGGTGCCGAAGATGTGGCGGTCCTCGAGGTGCGAGCCGTTGATCTCGACGTCGAGCAGGTAGCTGGTGAGGTCGTCACGCGGGTTCGCGCGGTGGTCCTCGACCTGGGCGACGAAGTAGTCCTCGAGCGGGGCGAAGCGCGCGACGCGCTCCTCGAACGGGTCGTCGACGCTCTCCAGGATCTGGTGGACGAACCCGCGGAAGATCTCGCCGTCGCCCGGGGGGAACCCGAGCATCTTGGCGATCACCCCGACCGGGATGTGCTGGGCGTAGTCGAGCGAGGCGTCGAGGTGGTCCACGTCGCCGATGGAGTCGAGCAGTCCCTCGCACAGGTCCCGCGTGAACCCCTCGAGCTCGCCGACCGCACGCGGCGAGAACGCGGGCAGCAGCAGGCGCCGCGCGATCTGGTGGAACGGCGGGTCCGACGTGATGGGCGGAGCCAAGCCGATGGGCGCGGGCGGCGCCTCGTCGGTCGGACGGCCCTCGACCACCACGACCGAGCGGCTGGTGAAGTGCTCCTGGTCGTTCGCGATCGCGGCCACGTCCCTGTGCTCGACGGGCAGCCAGGTCCCGCCGTAGCGATCGGAGTGCGCGACGGGGCAGCGGCCGCGGAGGTCCTCGTAGATCGGGTACGGGTCCGCGACCCAGGCCGGGTCGGTGTGGTCGAAGTCCGTCGCGAAGTCGGTGACGGGACGGTGGGTCATCAGTCCTCCTCGATCGAGACGGCGCCCTCGGGGCAGTTGGCGACCGCGAGCCGCGCGCGGTGTGCCTCGTCGGGTGCCACCGTGCCGTCGCCGATCACGACGCCGCTGCCGAGGTCGTCGCTGTCGAACAGCGCCGGGGCGATCGAGAAGCACCGTCCGTGCCCCTGGCACCGCTCCGCATCGATCGTGACCTTCACTGCACCCCCTCGGATTGATGAGACTATCGCACGGAAACTGTCTCACGAGGCACGCCGTTCAGTGCTCCTCGGCTGCCTCGATCTCGTCGCGAGGGATGCCCAGCAAGAAGAGCACCGCGTCGAGGTAGGGCACCGAGATCGCCGCGTCCGCAGCGTCGCGGACCACGGGGCGCGCGTTGAAGGCGATGCCCAGCCCCGCGATCGCGATCATGTCGACGTCGTTCGCCCCGTCGCCGACCGCGACGGTCTGGGTGAGGGGCACCCCGAGCTCGCTGGCAAACCGCCGCAGCGCGTCGGCCTTGCCGGCGCGATCGACGATGGGACCCGCGAGCTCGCCCGTGAGGGCCCCGTCCGCCACGCCCAGGCGATTCGCCGCGACGCGATCGACCCCGAGCTCGGCGCAGACGGGGTCGATGACCTCGTGGAACCCGCCGCTCACGACGGCGGTGGCGAACCCGAGGCGTCGCAGCGTGCGCACCAGGGTTCGCGCCCCCGGGGCGAGCGCGAGGCGTGTCGAGACGGTGGCGAGCGACTCGACGCGCAGGCCCGCGAGCAGCGCCACGCGTCGCTCGAGCGCCTCGGCGAAGTCGAGGCGCCCGGCCATCGCCTCCTCGGTGATCGCGGCGACCTCCTTGGCACGCCCAGCTTCGGCGGCGAGCAGGTCGATGACCTCCTCGGTGAACAGCGTGGAGTCCGCGTCCATGACCACGAGCCGTTTCGCGCGACGATGCAGGCCGGCCCGCTGCACGGCGAGGTCGATCCCGAGCGCGGCGGACTCGATCGCCAGCCTCGCGCGGAGCCCCTCGTGGTCCGCGCCGAGGACCACGAGCTCGTAGCTCTGCACGGGGTACGTCGCGAGTCGCACGATCCGCTCGCACGTGCCGCCTGCCTCGAAGACCGCCGCGAACACGCCGGCGATGGACTGGGCCGTCACCGACTTCGACGTCAGCGTCACGAGCAGCCGCTTGCCGAACTCGCCGACGGGCAGCTCCGTCGCCTCGGCGACACTGACCGCGATCGCGTCGTCGCCGCCGAGGTCCGACGCGAGGACCGTGCGGCGCACGTGGCCCGGGGCCACGGACTGCGGGCAGTCGAGCTCGACGCACAGCACCAGGTGGCCCCGGATCGTGATCTGCCCGATGTCCGTCACGACCGCGTCGACGTCGCCCAAGGCCGTGAAGAGCGCCGCGGCGACGCCCGGGCGGTCCTGGCCCGTGACGGTCACCAAGAGACGGTGCGTGGCGGGGACCGCATCGTCGGGCGCCACCCGCCAAGCGTACGCAGCGTGGGACAGGTCGCTTGACCGGGGAGCGTCTAGGCCCGCTCCACTCGACGCTGCTCGCGGACCAGGGCCACGTTGGCGTCGCTCGACGCGTCGAACCGCCACATCGTTGGAAGCAGCACGGCGAGCGCGGCGCACGATGCGGCACAGAGGATCCCGCCCGAGATCACCGACGTCTTGAGCGACGTCGCGGACGCGACGAGGGAGCTCCGCAGCTGCCCGAGCTCTGGCCCCGTCGAGTAGCTGAGTAGCTCCAGGCCGGCCATGCGGCCCCTGATGTCGTCAGGGATCGACGAGTTCCACATGGTCATTCGGAAGATCCCGCTGATGGCATCGGCCGCACCCGCGACGACGAGCGCCGCGACCGCCACCCAGAGCCCGTTGGCGAACCCGAACACCGCGATGGCAAGTCCCCAGACCACCGCCGCGGCCACGATCGCCCGGCCGTGTCGGTGCACCCGGGCAACCCACTGCGAGGTGAGCGACGCCACCAGTGCACCGATCGGGAGCCCCGCGTACAGCAGCCCGAGCGCGAAGGTCTCGTGGTAGCGATCCGCGAGGAAGGGGAACAGGGCAACGGGGAACGCGAACAGCATCGCGGAGAAGTCGACGAGGTAGGTGCCAAGCAGGTCGCGTCGTCCGAGGGCGTAGCCCACGCCCGCGAACACCTGGCGCACCGACGTGCGCTCGACGGGACCGACCGGCGGCGACGACGCGAGCAGCACGAAGCACACGATCGAGACACCGAACGTGGCGACGTCCGCCGCGTACCACGCCGCGGGGCCGATCGCGACGGCGACGGTGCCCCCGACGATCGGCCCGAGGATCGAGCCGAAGGTCCAGCGGAACGTCGACAGCGAGGAAGCGGCGGCCAGTTCGTCGTGCGGGACGAGCCTCGGGACGAT
>DATBQT010000056.1:0-4119 GCA_036560685.1 Acidimicrobiales bacterium | reverse complement strand
TGGCTCCGCGCGTCGCTGCTCGAGGGGCTGGCACGGGCACACGCCGCCAACGGCGATGACGCCGCACGCGACGACGCGGTCGACCTGGCGCAGGCGGCCCTCGCCAAGGAGCCGGACGACGAGGATCGCGCCATCATCGCGGCGCAGCTCGCGACGGTGCCGCCAGCTCGATAGCGATCCTGGCGCCTCGTCGATCGGCGGGGAGCGACGTCCGCAAGGATGGGCGGATGACGCGCTCGCCTGCACTCCAAGGGTTCGTCGGCGCGGGCTACGAGGCGGTGCGCGACGCATTCGCGGAGAACTTCGCGCTGCACAACGAGCTCGGCGGCGCGGTCTGCGTCGTCGTGGACGGCGCCGTCGTCGCCGACCTGTGGGGCGGCTGGCGTGACCTCGCTCAGGCGACGACATGGGATCGCGAGACGCTGGTCGACGTCTTCTCCGTCGGCAAGGGCGTCCTCGCGACGGCGATCGCCCGCCTCGTCGGTCGCGGCGTGCTCGACCTTGACGCGCCACTCAGCGCCACGTGGCCCGAGTTCGGCGCAGCCGGCAAGGAGCGAGTCACGCTCCGACACGTGCTCTCGCACACCGCGGGGCTCCCGGCCGTGCGGCGTCGCCTCCCACCGGGCTCGATGCTCGACCCGTCGGCGATGCGCGAGGCGCTCGCCGCCGAGAGGCCGTGGTGGGAGCCAGGCACCGCCCACGGGTACCACGTGAACACCTTCGGCTTCCTCGTCGGTGCGGTGATCGAGCGCGCGACCGGGAAGTCGGCGGGTGCGTACCTGCGAGACGAGGTCTGCGGGCCGATCGGCGCCGACGTCCACGTGGGCCTGTCGGGCGCGGACCTCGATCGGGTCGCCGAGTTCCGGTGGGACTTCCCCGCACCCCCAGAGACCGAGCCCGACGATCTCGAGGGGCTCGTCCTCATGCGGTACAACACGTACTGGAACCCTTCGGGGCTCTCTGGCGCCGGCGTCGTCAACACCGAGGCATGGCGCCGCGCGGAGCACCCGTCGACCAACACGCACGCGACCGCGCGGGGCGTCGCGCGCCTCTACGACGCGCTCGTTCGCGGTGGGACCGTCGACGGCTACGACCTCGTCGATCCAGGCGCGCTCGCAGAGGCGACGAGCGAGGCGTCGGTCGGCGACGACCTCGTGCTCGAGCGACCGAGCCGATTCGGGCTCGGGTTCCAACTCCCCTTGCCCGACCGTCCCATCGGTCGCTCGCCTCGCGGCTTCGGTCACTTCGGCGCAGGGGGGTCGCTCGGGTTCTGCGACCCTGATGCACGGCTCGCCTTCGGGTACGTGACGAGCGACATGGGCCCGAGATGGCAGAACCCGAGGAACCGGGGCCTCGCTGAGGCGGTCTACGCCTCGATCGGCTGACGCGGCGTCGGCGCCGCGGTGCTCAGCGTCCCGACACGTACTCGAGCAGCTCTTTTCGGTCACGCTCGAGCTGGTCGACCCGTGACTTCACGACGTCGCCGATCGAGACGATGCCGACGAGGCGTCCGGCGGCGACCACCGGCACGTGGCGGATCCTGCGCTCGGTCATGAGCGACATGAGCGACACGACCTCATCGGACGGCCGGCAGGTCGACACCGGCGTGGTCATGGCGTCGGCGACGACCCGGTGGAGCGCCGCGTCCCCGTGGCGAGCGAGGAGCCGGACGACGTCGCGCTCCGAGAGGATCCCGTCGACGCTGCGCGCGTCGTTCGAGACCACGAGTGCGCCGATGGAGTGGAGCGTGAGCCGGCGAACGGCCTCGGCGATCGTGGCGGCCGCATCGATCACCTCCACCGCGTCGCCCTTGTCGGCGAGCAGGTCACTGATCTTCATGGCGCCTCCTCCGGAGGCCAACCGCGGACCGTCACCCGGTCCGTCGGACCTCGCTCAGAGCGTACGCCCACCGAGGCGCCGTCGCACAGGGCCTGTGAATGCTGGCGCAGACGGGGCTACCCTCATCACACTGGACTGCCAACGAATCGAGGTGGACATGGCAATCGCCGTCACCACTCACCGAACCCGGACCGTCGCGCTCGTCGGGCACGCCGGGTCAGGCAAGACCACGCTGGTCGAGCGACTGCTCGCCACCACCGGCGCGATCGACCGCGCGGGATCGGTGGTCGACGGCACCACCGTATGCGACACCGAGCCCGAGGAGGTCGCCAGACGCCACTCCCTGTCGCTCGCGATCGCCCCGATCACCGTCGGACCTGAGCGCATCGACCTCATCGACACGCCGGGGACCGCCGACTTCGTGGTCGAGGTCGAGCGCGCGCTCGCGGTCGCCGACGTGGCCGTCGTGGTCGTGAGCGCGACCGACGGCGTCGAGGTCCAGACCGAGGTGGTCTGGCGGCTCGCCGCACGCGAGAGCATCCCCCGCGTCATCGTCGTCACCAAGCTCGATCGCGAGGGTGCCAGCTACGACAGCGTGCTCGCGTCGCTGCGCGACGCCTTCGGCAAGGGGATCGCGCCCGTGGAGCTGCCGATCGGCGAGGGCGAGGGGTTCCGCGGGGTGGCTGACCTGCTCGCCGACGCCGCGATCACCTACGAGGACGGCTCGGCGCACACCGGTGCGGTCCCCGACGAGATCGCCGAGGTCGAGCACCGAGTCCGCGAACAGCTCGTCGAGGGCATCGTGCTCGCCGACGACGATCTCATGGCCCGCTACCTCGACGGCGACACGCTGTCCATGGAGGAGCTCGAAGCCGCGCTCACCATCGGGCTGGCTGACGGCGACGTCGTCCCTGTCGTGTGCGTCTCGGGCGAGACCGGCATCGGCGTCGACCGGCTCGCCACGCTGCTGAGCGAGATCGCGCCGAGTCGCGGCGTGCACGGGACGCGCGGCGGCGACCGCGTCGAGCTGCCGCGCGATCCGGACGGGCCGACGGTGCTTCGCGCGTTCAAGACCGTCCTCGACCCGTTCGTCGGGCGCATCACCTGGTTCGAGGTCGTGAGCGGCACGCTGCGAGCCGACGACGTGCTGACGAACACGCGGTCGCGAACCGAGGAGAAGCTTCGGACGCTCCAGGTCCCTCGCGGCAAGGAGCTCGTCTCAGTCCGCGAGGTGTCAGCTGGCGACCTCGTGGCCGTCCCCAAGCTCGCCGACGCCATGGCGGGCGACGTGCTCGCCCCGAAGGGGTTCGACGTGGAGCTCCCGCTCCCCATCGGGGCGACGCCCACCCACGAGGTCGCCGTCACGCCGCGCAAGCAGGGCGACGACGACAAGCTCATGGTCGCGCTGCACCGCCTCGAGGAGGAGGACGCGGGACTTCGCGTGCGCCAGGACGACGAGGCGCACCAGACGGTGCTGACCGTGATGGGCGACACGCACCTGGCGGTGGTGCTCGAGCGACTGAAGCGCAAGTACGCCGTCGAGGTGGACGTCGAGGAGCGCAGGCACTCGTTCCGTCGCACGATCCTCAAGCCAGCGCAGGCCGAGGGTCGCCACAAGAAGCAGACGGGCGGCCACGGTCAGTTCGCGGTCGCGCACCTGCGCGTCGAGCCGCTCGCGCGCGGCGGCGGGTTCGAGTTCGAGGACAAGGTCGTGGGCGGCTCCATCCCGCGCCAGTTCATCCCCGCCGTGCAGCACGGGGTGGAGAAGGCGATGCGATCGGGCGCGGGCGGCGGCCACCCCTTCGTGGACATAAAGGTGACGTGCGACGACGGCAAGCACCACAGCGTCGACTCCTCCGAGGCCGCGTTCGAGACCGCGGGCGCACTCGCCTTCGCAGAGGCCGTCGCGGCGGCCGGCGTCGTCTTCCTCGAGCCGATCTCGAGGCTGGTGGTCGAGATACCGACCAGGTTCCTCGGCGACGTGCTGAGCGACCTCAACTCGCGACGTGGCCGCGTCGTCTCGAGCGATCCCGGCGAGGACGGCGAGACGACCGTCGTCGCCCTCGTGCCCGCGACGGAGCTCGGCCGCTACACGACCGACCTGCGCGGCATCGCGGGCGGCCACGGGACGTTCTCGGCGAGCTTCGATCACTACGCAGAGCTGCCCGCGAACCTCGCCGCAAAGGTCGCCGCTGGTTGAACCCGCCGGTGCCCGAAGCGGTCCGAGCGAGCCTGCCAAGTAGTGTGACGGCAGTTGCAGTCCACGTGTCGGGCGCCGCT
>DATBQT010000055.1:0-6164 GCA_036560685.1 Acidimicrobiales bacterium | reverse complement strand
CAGGCCGACGTCGCGTGGCCGTGCGACGCCGAGCACAAGTACATCGTGCACTTCCCCGAGACCCGCGAGATCATGTCGTACGGCTCGGGCTACGGCGGCAACGCCCTGCTCGGCAAGAAGTGCTTCGCGCTGCGGATCGCCTCGGTCATGGCCCGAGACGAGGGCTGGCTCGCCGAGCACATGCTCATCTTGAAGCTGACCTCGCCGCAGGGCGAGACGAAGTACATCACCGGCGCCTTCCCGTCCGCGTGCGGCAAGACGAACCTCGCGATGCTCGTACCCACCTTGGAGGACTGGAAGGTCGAGACGGTCGGCGACGACATCTGCTGGATGAAGTTCGGCCAGGACGGGCAGCTCTACGCGATCAACCCCGAGGCGGGGTTCTTCGGCGTGGCGCCGGGGACCAACATGCGGACCAATCCCAACGCGATGTTCTCGGTCGGTGCGAACACGATCTTCACGAACACGGCGCTCACCGACGACGGCGACGTGTGGTGGGAGTCGATGACCGACGAGGTCCCGGCCTCGCTCACCGACTGGCGCGGTGAGCGCTGGACGCCCGAGTCGGGCACGCCCGCGGCCCACCCCAACGCGCGCTTCACCGCGCCCGCGAGCCAGGACCCGGCCATCGCGCCGGAGTGGGAGGACGGCGCCGGCGTGCCCATCTCCGCGATCCTCTTCGGCGGGCGCCGCGCGTCGGTGGTCCCGCTCGTCTTCCAGTCGCGCTCATGGCAGCACGGCGTGTTCCTCGGGTCGATCATGACGTCCGAGACGACCGCCGCAGCCGCCGGGGCCGTCGGGAAGCTGCGCCGCGACCCCTTCGCGATGCTCCCCTTCTGCGGCTACAACATGGCGGACTACTTCGGGCACTGGCTGGAGATGGCGGAGGGCGCCGACGCCGACAAGCTGCCCAAGATCTTCTACGTCAACTGGTTCTTGAAGGGCGAGGACGGCAAGTTCCTGTGGCCGGGCTACGGGGAGAACGCGCGCGTGCTCGAGTGGGTCTTCGAGCGCGCGAGCGGCCGGGGCGAGGGGACCGAGACGCCCATCGGGACGGTCCCGACGCGCGACGCCCTCGACACCGAGGGGCTCGACCTCGCCGACGACGTCGTCGACGCGCTGCTTCGCGTCGACGCCGAGAGCTGGCGCAACGAGGTGCCCTCGATCGAGGAGCACTTCGCGATCTTCGGCGACCGGCTCCCGGGAGCGCTCCTCGACGAGCTCGGGGACCTGCGACGCCGGCTGGCCTAGCGCCAGAGGGGCCGACGCCCGCCGCGCGGCGCACCGCGCCCGCGCGCGTGCCGTCGCGCTACGACACGATCGGCACCACCTACGCGGCGCATCGCCGCGAGGAGCCCACCTGGGCGCACGCGATCGCCATGGCGCTCGACGGCGCGCGCCGCATCGTCAACGTGGGCGCGGGCAGCGGCAACTACGAGCCTCGTGGCCGACAGGTCGTGGCCGTCGAGCCCTCCGCGACCATGGTCGCGCATCGCCCCGCGCGCGCCGCGCCGGTCATCCGGGCGGTGAGCGAGGCCCTCCCGTTCTGCGACCTCGCCTTCGACGCGTCGCTCGCGATCCTCACGGTGCACCACTGGACCGACCCCGCGGCCGGGCTGGCCGAGCTCACGCGCGTCGCGCCGCGACAGGTCCTCGTCACGTGGGATCCATCGGTGAGCGCCGACTTCTGGCTCACGCGCGACTACCTGCCCCAGGTGCACGAGCTCGAGGTGTCCCTCCCGTCGCTCGACTTCGCGCTCGAGCGTCTCGACGTCACGGCCGTCGACGCCCTGGCGGTCCCGCGGGACTGCGCGGACGGCTTCCTGGGCGCGCGGTGGCACGATCCCACCGCGTACTTCGACCCCTCGCTCCGCGCCGCGATGTCCGGGCTCAGCCTCCTCGACCAATCGGTCGTGGACGCGGCGCTGGAGCGGCTGCGCGCCGACGTCGACGACGGCACCTGGCACGAGCGCAACGCCGCGCTCGCCACAGCGCCGTCGATCGACGCGGGCTACCGGCTCGTCACGGCGGGTCGGGCACCCGCCAGGTGACCACGGTGCGGCCGATCAGGTAGCCGGCCAGGCAGATCGTCGCCATCGCCGCGATGATCGCGTCGCCGACGACGAAGGACATCGCGATCGCGACGGGGACCACCGCACCGAGCACCCACGCCAGCTGCTGGCGCACGGCGAACCTCGCGAACACGCGACCTTGGGCTCGCTCGGGCACCCGGCGCTGGGTGAGCGCGTCGAACGAGGGCTGGCCGAGCGCGCCGGCCAGGGCAACGGCGCCCGCGAGGGCCACCTGGGCCTCGAGCGAGCCGGCGTAGGCGGCGAGGATCCCGGCGGCCGCGACGATGCCGAGCGAGGCCGCGAGTAGGGACTGCTCGTTGAGGTGGCGCCGCAGCCGCGAGACCAGGTAGAGCCCGACGAGCGCGCCCGCGCCCGACGCGGCGAACGCGAGGCCGTACCACCACAGCGGCGAGTGGCCGCGGCGAAGGCCGAACGCGATGAGGAACGTGAGGAACCCCGCGGCCATCCGCAGCGTGGCGGCGGCGGTCAGGCCCAAGACGACCTCGGGGTCGCTGATCGGCACGTCGTCGCGGGCGACCGCCTCGGCGGACTCGTCCTCCCCTGCGGACTGGTCGATCGGCACGGGCGCGACCTTGAGCCGGAGCGCCGCGGCGGCGGCCACGACGAAGACGCCGGCGGCCGCGACGAGGACCGTCTCTGCGTTCAGGATCTTGAGGATCGCGATGCCGGGGAGCGAGATCGCGAAGCCGGCGAGCGTCCCGAGCAGCGTCAGCTGGGCGTTGAACCCGGCGAACCCCTCTGCGACGGCGTCAGGCGAGTGGGCGACCGGCCATCCTGCCTCGTCGACCCCCTCAGCGCGCGGGCGCAGCTGGTCGGCGGCGGCCATCTCGGGGACGAGCGCGCCCCTCGTCACCAAGTAGAGCTTCGAGAGGACCAGGACGCAGAAGGCGAGTGGGAACAAGAGCAGCGAGTTCAAGAAGAAGGCCATCAGCACGCAGAGCACCACCCTGCCCGCGGCGGCCGCGAAGACGACGAAGCGACGGGCGTTGCGGCTCGCGTCGATGGCGGGGCCGAGCAGCGGCGAGACGATCGCGAAGGGCGCCACGGTCAAAAGCAGGTACAGCAGCACCTTGCCCTCCGCGGCCTTCGGGGTGATCGAGAAGAACAGCGAGCCCGCGAGCGAGATGGTGACCAAGGTGTCCCCCGCGACCATCGCGACCTGGACGAACGCGAGTCGCCCGAAGGCGGTCTCCTGGTTGAACAGGTCGGCGACCGCGGCCGCTGCGAGTGATCGCAGCCGACGCCGGTCCATCGATCTCAGCGTACGGCACGGCCTTGTGCTTCCCCGGTGCCGACGTGGCGTCGACGCGTGGCGCGACGCCGATGACAAGGCGCTAGCGCGACACGCGCCAGACCCATGCGGCATCAGCGAGCCGCGGCGGGCCGAGCACGGTCGAGAGCCACGCCTTGAGCTCTGCGGGCGGTCGCGCGACGACGGACGTGTTCGGCCCTCGGTTCACCGGCAGCACGATGAGCGTGACCCCCCAGCCCGCCAGCGCGTCACGCAGCGCGACGCGCTCGGCGGGCGTCGACTGCGTACCCAGCACCGGTCGCACCGCGGTGGACGAGATCGCCTCGATCACGCGGTAGCCGGGCTCTTGTGCGCCCTGCCTCGCGTCGATCCACTCCGGTCCGGTGCCACCCACGATCGAGTAGTGCATCGAGTGGAGCGCCTGCACGGCGAGCAGGTCTGCGGAGGTGTTGAAGAACGGGAAGCCGAGGATCACCTCGCGCGGCGAGAGCGCGTCCGCATTCCTCGTATACCACAGCGGCTCCCAGACCCGCGACGCCGAGTACGGCAGCCCGCGCGTCGCGTTCAGCACGAACGGGGTGACGCAGGCGGCGCCGATCACGACCGCGATCGCGGCCCCCGCCACACCCTTGCGCCAGCGGCGCACGTCGTCGAGGACCAGGGCGAGGCCAAGGCCCGCGGGCAGGAACAGCAGCGCAGCGAATCGCTCGTTCATCACGTTCTCGAGCACCACGAGGTGCCGGAGGTAGTGCCATGCCGCGAACGAGTAGCGCTCGCCCAGCGCGAGCCAGGCGACCACCGCGGTCATCGCGACGAGTGCGCGCAGCCGTCGGTCGAGGCGGAAGAGCGCGACGCCGGCGACGAGCGTCGCGATGAGCAGCGGCCCGAGGTAGGTGGGCCGCATGAACCGACCCCAGTGGGGTACCCACCACAGGATCGAGCCGGGCACGGCGATGACGAAGCTGCGAAGGCTCGCTTGGGCCGGCGAGATGTTCGGCCAGACCGCGCCCACGTAGTGCCCGGGACCCTCGAGCGCGTACCAGGCCGGCACCGCGAGCACGACGAGGCAGATCGCTGCGGCGACCCCCACGCCGGGCGCGCCGCTGCGCACCGCCTCGATCGTCGCGGCGCGGTCGTTGAACGAAGAGACGACCAGCAGCATCGCGAGGCACGCGGCGGTCGTGACGAGCAGGATCACGAGCAGCTCGGTGCCGCTGAAGAACTGCACCACCAGCAGCGCGCCGAGCGCGGCGCCGACGCTGAGCGGAGGGCGCCGACGGCGCCAGAACAGCTCGTCGAGGCACGCGAGCACCAAGGGCGGCACCGCGAGGAACGTCACCATGAGGTGTGAGCCGGCTGCCTGGAACAGCACGAGTGGGCTGAAGGCGTACAGCGCACCGGCGACGAAGGCCGCGAGCCGCGACTCGACCCAGCGCAGCGCCACCCACATCGTGACGGTCCCCGTCACCGCAGGCGCGAGCAGGAGTGCGACGTTGAGCGAGGCGATCGGACCGAAGATCGCCGTCACCGGCAGGAGCAGGAACGACCACGAGGTGACCGACGTGTTCGACAGCAGGTTGATCCCTCGCGGGTGGAACATCGCCGACGAGTAGAAGGGATTGTGGCCGTGCGAGAGCGCGACGAGCGGCCACTCGAAGAACCACGCGAACAGCGACGTGTCCGAGCACGCGCACGTCGTGCCGTGGGTGATCGACAGCGACAGCACGTGGGCGTACATCGCCGCGGCGATCCCGAGGTAGACGAGCGCGCCGATCGCGAGCGCCCAGCCGACATGCAGCCGTCGGTCTCCGGTGCGATCCAAAGATGCGGACACGGTCGACATCGCGGGCGATCTTGGCACGGGTGCTTTCGCGCCCTGCGGCTCAGTCGTCGCTCACCTCGAAGGGACGATGCTCGGTGCCGGTCCCAGGGGTGATGAACAGGCCCACGCCGGGCTCGAGGACGACCGCGCGGTGCCACACGCCTTTCGGGTTGACCGTCGCGGTCCCTGGTCGAAGCTCGATGAGCTCCTCGACGCCATCGACCTCCCTGATGAGGTCCACGCGCCCCGACATCAGCACGACGACCTCCTCCCCCGCTGGGTGTCGCTCCCAGAAGGTCCAGGTCTCCTCCTGGGGGAACATCGAGACGAGCCGTCCCTCCGCACCGTCAGCGGCGTGGTCGCGCTCGTATGCCTCGAGGAACGACGGCGACCACTCGAAGTTCTCGATCGGCGTGGCGGTCGCCCCCAGACCGAGATGGACGTGCGTCGTCGTCAGATCAAAGGGGTCAGGCATGTCGCTGAGACTACGACTCGATTCGTTCGAGCTACGGGGTCGCCCACACCTGGGTGCCCGTCCTCGTCGACATGACAAGTCGTCCGGTGTCGGTGAGCTGCAGCCTCGCGCCGGCGTGCTTCCCTGTATAGCTCTCCCACACGGGCGACCAGGTGGCGTCGAGTACCTGGAGGTCGCCGTCGCGAAGCTGCACCGTCGTCGCACCCTTGGCCACCGTCTGCGAGCTCCACAGCGTCTGGCCGTCGGCGGTCACGAGCGTGAGCGGACCCGCGGTGAGCTGGACCACCCGGCATCGCCCATTCGGCGACGTCAGCTGCCACGAGGGCTTGAGTCGCTCGCCGGGGAGGAGCTGTGCGTAGGGCGCCGACGACGCCCACACCGTGGCTCCCTTGACGACGACGGCGAGGCGGCCGGCGACCTGCACGGCCAGTTGCGCCCCGGGGTGCCCCGAGGTGTGCGACGACCACAGCATCGCGTGGGCCTTAGACAGAACCTCGATGTTGCCGGTCGCCTCCACGATCG
>DATBQT010000054.1:0-8429 GCA_036560685.1 Acidimicrobiales bacterium | reverse complement strand
AGGGCGAGGGGTACTGCTCCGTCGCGTGCGTCACGGTCCCGCCGTCCTGGCCCGTCGCGTACTCGACCGTCGCGTCCATCTGCAGCGGCGTGCCCCGTGCGAGCCGGTTGTAGACCACGGTCGCGGTCCTCGGCATGTTCCGAGGGATGTACCCCTCCTTCTCCACTATCGAGGCAACCGTCAGGAGTTCGTAGGCATTGAGTCCGTGGACCGTCGTGCTCGGCGAGACGCCGGCCGCCCCCGCGCGTGCCTCGAACTTGCGCTCCATCTGTCGCAGTAGCGTTCGCGGGGTCTCCCCTGGGCTGATCACGAACAGTCCGGGGGCCAGCAGTCCCTCGAGTGACCCGCCCGAGGCAGGCTGGAAGGGCGAGCGGATCGCGCCCTCCTTCGCGAGCGCAAGGAAGCGCTCCGCGAACGCCGTCCCCGCCACCCCGCTCAGGTTCTGCGCGATCTCCCTGAGGGTCTGGCCCGTGTAGACGCCGAGGGCCGAGGCATTGGGTCCGGCCGACAGCACGCCCTTGACCGACGAGAACGACGACGACGTCGGGATCACGTACCACCCTGGCTGGACGGTCGGCGAGCCGGTGACGTCGAGGTCGAGGCGGAACGCGAGCGCCGAGCCGATGATCCCCTTCGCGGCCATCGCGTCGGCCACCTGTCCCATGGACTCGCCCTGGGTCACCTCGAAGGCGGCTGGCGCACCGGTGCCCCCGATCGGGTACGCCTCGAGCGCGAACCACGCCAGCGGGGCGATGACGAGGACCAGCACCAGTGCAGCGATGAGTCGCCGTCGCCGACGGACGCGCCGTCGGTCGTCACCGCGACGCGGCGCTTCGGCCTGCGGCTCTTGCGGCGCTACCGGCTCGCCGTCGACGGTCACGTGCCCATCCATGCTTCGAGCAGGACCACGGCGGCGGCACTGTCGACGCGGCTGCGTGCGCCACGGGCGTCGACGCCGCGGTCCCGCAGGCGACTTGACGCCGTGACCGTCGTGAGGCGCTCGTCGTGGAGCAGGACCTCGATTCCGTCAGGAGCGAGGAGCTGCGCGAGCGACGCCGCGAGCTCGGCAGCGAGCTGGGCGGCGGTGCCCTCTGTCCCATCGAGACGGATCGGGTGGCCGACGATTACCGTCCGTGCCTCCTCGTCGCGTGCGACCTCCGCGCAGCGCTCGGCCTCGCCCGGGCCGCCGGCGACGGCGGGACGCGGGAAGGCGAGCGAGCGAGACGAGTCGCTCACCGCGACACCGATCCTGACGGATCCAGGGTCGAGCGCGACCACGCGCCCGCTCCTTTCCTTAGAACTCACGTTGCGCCGAGCTCCCCTCGAACCGCTTGCAGCGCCTCGTCGATGCCGTCGGGCCGCTTGCCGCCCGCTAGCGCCAGCTCCACGCTGCCACCGCCTCCGCCACTAATGAGCGACGCCACCCCACGAACGAGCGCGGCCGCGTCGATCACGCCGTCGGTCGCCGCGGCGATTGATGCCGTCCCCTGCGGCGTCGCGCTCCCGAGCACGACCGCTCGCGCACCCGCACGATGACGCACCGCGCCGGCCAGCGATCGAAGCTCCTCACCGCTGCGGCCGTCTGTCCTCGCGACGACGACGCCATCGTCGGCACCACGTGCGAGCGTCTCGGCGTCGGTGCGAAGCGCCTGCTCCCTCATGCGTCCGAGCTCGTGCTCCGCGATGCGCAGGCGCTCGGAGACCTTTGCGACCGCGCCAGGCAGGTTCTCAGGGTCCGTTCGCAGCAGGGCGCTCGCCTCGTCCAGCAGCCGGTCGCGCGCGCGTGCGCGGTGCAAGGAGCCGAGCCCCGTCACCGCCTCGATCCGCCTCGTGTTGGCTCCGATCGAGGACTCAGAGACGACCTGGAGGGACCCGATCGCGCCGAGCGCGCCGACGTGGGTGCCACCGCAGAACTCGAGTGAGTGCGACCCCGCGCGCACGACGCGAACGGTGTCGCCGTACTTGTCGCCGAAGAAGGCGATGGCTCCCATGCGCTCGGCCTCCTGCTTGGAGGTCTCCGTGGTCTCGACCGGCTCGTCGCCGATCACGTCGCGATTCACCATCTCCAAGATGGCGTCGGCTTCCTCGTCGGCAATCCCGGCGTGATGGGAGAAGTCGAAGCGCAGTCGGTCCGGGGCGACGAGGGAGCCCTGCTGGCGCACGTGGTCGCCCAGGACCTCGCGGAGCGCGGCATTGAGAAGGTGCGTCGCGGTGTGGTTGCGGCGAATCGCCTCACGGCGGTCCCGGTCGATCGAGGCGATCGCCTCCTGGCCGGGGTGCAGCTCGCCTCGGATGCGCGAACGGTGTGCGATCACGCCGGGGAAGGGCGAGACCGTGTCGAGCACCTCAGCGCTGCCGGTCTCCGTCGCGATCGTGCCCGTGTCGCCGACCTGTCCGCCACCTTCTGCGTAGAAGGGGGTGTGATCCAAGAAGATCTCCGAGAGCCCGTCGGTCCCCTGCAACACGCCGAGGACGAGCGCGGTGGTCGTGTAGTGGCCCTCGTCGCGGCCCACGAACCGCTCGGGACCCTCGCTGTCCAGGATGGACCGGTAGGCAGACTCGTCGCCGGCGCTCTGCGCACGCGTCGCTGCACGCGCGCGCGTGCGCTGCTGTGCCATCGACGCGTCGAAGGAGGCGCGGTCCACGGTGACGCCTCGCTCGAGCGCGAGCTCCTCGGTCAGCTCGACGGGGAAGCCATGGGTGTCGTGGAGCCGGAACGCGACGTCGCCCGAGATCGTGTGCGATGCCGAGACCTCCGGCGAGTCGAGCGCCTCTTCGAGCAGCCCCAGCCCGGTCCGGAGCGTGCGGTCGAACTGGTGCTCCTCGCGCTCGGCGACCGAGACGATCAGGTCGCGATCGCGCACGAGCGTCGGGTACGCCACCTCGAAGGTCGCGATCGCCGCGTCGACGAGCGCCGGCGTGACCAGTCCGCTCGCGCGTCCGTGCCGGCGCGCCTCGAGGACCGCACGCCGCAGCACGCGCCGCAGCACGTAGCCGCGCCCCTCGTTGCTCGGCAGCACGCCGTCGCCCACGAGCATCGTGATCGCCCTGCCGCCGTCGGCGATGCGCCGGAGCGCGACGTCAACCGACTCGTCGTCGCCGTAGGTGCGTCCCGTGAGCGACTGGGCGGCGTCGAGCATCCCGACGTAGAGGTCGGTCTCGAAGATCGAGTCCTTCCCGTTCAGCAGCGCCAGGAACCGGTCGAGTCCCGCCCCGGTGTCGATGTTCTTGCGCGGGAGCTCCTCGCTCGTGCCGTCGTCGAGCCGGTTGAACTCCATGAAGACGAGGTTCCAGAACTCGAAGAACCGCTCGTCGCCGCCGCCCGCCGGGCCGCCGTCGGGACCGTAGGCCGGCCCCTTGTCGAGGTGCAGCTCGCTGCAGGTCCCCCACGGGCCGGTGTCTCCCATCTTCCAGAAGTTCTCCTCGCCCAGCCGCTGGAGCCGACCCGTATCGATCCCGATGACGTCCGCCCAGACCTGGTACGCCTCGTCGTCGGATTCGTGGACGGTCACCCAGATCCTGTCCCCGTCGAGGCCGAAGACCCCCGTGACGAGGTCCCACGCGTAGCGGATTGCCCCCTCTTTGAAGTAGTCACCGAAGCTGAAGTTCCCCAGCATCTCGAAGAAGGTGCAGTGCCTCGAGGTCGTGCCGATGAGCTCGATGTCGTTCGCGCGGAAGCACTTCTGCACCGTGGTCATCCTCGGGTGCGGCGGCTGCTCCTCACCGAGGAAGTAGGGCTTGAAGGGCACCATCCCCGCGATGGTGAACAGGATGGACGGGTCGTGCGGGATCAGGCTCGCCGAGGGCACCGAGACGTGGCCGCGCTCCTCGAAGAAGCGCGTGTACGCGCTGCGCACGCCGTTGGAGTCCATCGGGGGATCCTACCGGCGGCCCTTTCGTGGCCCCTACGCGTCGGGCGGCACCTCGCTCGCGTCGCGGTGCCAACGGTCTCTCGCGGGCTCCTCGCCGTGCGTCGAGGGCTCCCAGTAGCGGTGGCCGACGAGCTCGTCGGGGAGGTACTGCTGGTCGACCCATCCGCGAGGGTCATCATGGGGGTAGCGGTAGCCGTCGCCGTGGCCGATCGCCGCCGCACCCGCGTAGTTCGCCCCGCGAAGGTGCACGGGTACGTCGGTGTGCGGCCCCTCACGCACGTCGCGCTGCGCGGCGCCCAGCGCGGCCGTCACCCTGTTGGACTTCGGCGAGAGCGCGAGGTGCACCGTGGCCTGCGCCAGGTTGAGCTGCGCCTCGGGAAGCCCGACGAACTCGACGGCGTTCGCCGCCGCGGTCGCCACGACGAGCGCCGTGGGGTCGGCCATCCCGATGTCCTCGCTCGCGAGGATCACGAGCCGTCGCGCCACGAACCGCGGCGACTCGCCCGCCTCGAGCATCCGTGCGAGCCAGTAGAGCGCGGCGTCGGGATCCGAGCCGCGAAGCGACTTGATGAACGCGCTCGCCTGGTCGTAGTGCTCGTCTCTTCCCTGGTGCAGGATGCGCCCGTCGCGGGCGCGGCTGACGTCGGCCTCGGTGACCTCGACGTCCAGTCCGGCAGGCGTGCGCGCGCGCGCGAGGGCGGCGGCGATCTCGACGGTCCCGAGCAGCGCACGCGCGTCCCCGTCTGCAGACCCGACGATCAGCTCGCTCGTGGCGTCGTCGATCGACACGGCCTCGGCGGCTGCCCCGCGGTGCACGAGCGTCGCGAGTGACGCCTCGTCGAGCGACTGCAGCCGGAACAGCGTCATGCGGCTCATGAGCGGCGCGTTCACCTCGAAGAAGGGGTTCTCGGTGGTCGCGCCGAGCAGGACGACGACGCCCTCTTCGACAGCGGGCAGGAGCACGTCCTGCTGGGAGGTGCTGAACCGGTGGACCTCGTCGATGAACAGCGCCGTGCGCTGGCCCTGCTCACCGAGGCGTCTCGAGGCCGCCTCGATCGCCTCTCGGGCATCCTTCACGCCGGCACTCGTGGCGCTGAGCGCGGTGAAGCACATCGACGTGCCCTCCGCGAGCAGTCGCGCGAGCGTCGTCTTCCCGGTTCCCGCGGGACCCCACAGGAGGAGGGACACGAGGCGGTCCTGGTCGACGAGGACCCGAAGCGGCGCACCTGGCGCCACGAGGTGGTCCTGGCCGACGACCTCGTCGAGCGTCCTCGGGCGCAGCCGTGCGGCGAGCGGCGCCTGGCTGGCGAGTCGCTCCTGGGCCGCCGTGGCGAAGAGGTCCTCGGCCGTCACGCCTCCTTCGGGCGCAGCGCGAGCCCGAGGTCGAACAGCTGAGAGGAGGGGATCGGCGTCGGGGCGCCGGTCATGAGGTCCGCTCCCGACTGGGTCTTCGGGAACGCGATCACCTCTCGGATGTTCTCCTCCCCGGCGAAGATCGCAACGAGGCGGTCCAGCCCGATCGCGAAGCCCGCGTGCGGCGGCGCACCGTAGCGAAAGGCGCCCAAGAGGAACCCGAAGCGCTGCTCGGCGTCCTCCTCGGACATCTGGATCGCGGCGAACACGCGTCGCTGGATGTCGGCGCGGTGGATCCGGACAGAGCCGCTGCCCAGCTCCCAGCCGTTGAGCACCAGGTCGTAGGACTGCGAGCGCACCGACAGCGGGTCGGACTCGAGGCGGTCAAGGTCGTCGGGGTGCGGCATCGTGAACGGGTGGTGCGCGGGGATCGGCGAGCCGTCGGCCGCGGTGCCCTCGAACAACGGGAACTCGGTCACCCAGCAGTAGCGGTGCGGGCCCTGCGACACCGGCGGGCTGCCGAGGTCGACGCGAAGCGCGCCGAGCACGGTGCACGCCGTGTGGTGCGAGTCGGCGACCACAAGCACCAGGTCGCCGCTCGCCGCGTCGTCGACCCCCCGGATCGCGGCGGCCTCGTCGGCGCTCAGGAACTTCACGAGCGGCGAGTCGAGCCCGTCGTCGGTGACCCGGAACCACGCGAGCCCCGCGGCGCCGAGCTGCTTGGCGCGGTCCGTCAGCGCGTCGAGCCGCGCACGGGTGAACTGCGCCCCCTCTCGCACGCAGATGCCCTTGACCACCGGGGACTGGAAGGCCTTGACCTCGGTGCCCTTGAAGTCAGCGGTGAGGTCGACCAGCTCCATGCCGAAGCGCAGGTCGGGCTTGTCCGTGCCGAACCGCTCCAGGCAGTCGGTCCACGTGAGCCGCTCGATGGGGCCGGGCCGCTCCCCCGTCGCGGCCTCGGCTGCGTCGAGTACCGCCTCGGTCACAAAGGCGAACACGTCCTCTTGGGTGACGAAGCTCGCCTCCAAGTCGAGCTGGGTGAACTCGAACTGGCGGTCCGATCGCAGGTCCTCGTCGCGCATGCAGCGCGCGATCTGGTAGTAGCGATCGAACCCCGCGACCATCAGCAGCTGCTTGGCGAGCTGGGGGCTCTGCGGCAGCACGTAGAACGCGCCGTGGTGCAGGCGCGAGGGGATCACGAACTCGCGAGCCCCCTCGGGGGTCGGCGCCCACAGCAGCGGCGTCTCGATCTCGCAGAACCCCTGGCGCTCGAGCGCCGCGCGGATCGCCGCGTTGACCGTCGCGCGCAGTCGGAGGTTCCGCTGCATGCGCTCCTGGCGCAGGTCGAGGTACCGCCACTTGAGGCGCACCTGCTCGTCGGGCTCGTTGCGCCCGTCCAGCGTGAACGGCGGCGGCTCGGCCGCGGCCAGCACCTCGACCTGGCAGTCGGTGAGCTCGACCGCACCGGTGGCGAGCGCGGGGTTCACGGTCCCCTCCGGGCGCGCCGTCACCGAGCCGGTCACGCGCAGGACGTACTCGCTGCGAACGTCGACGGTCCCGTCGATCACGCACTGGACCACGCCAGTGTGGTCGCGCAGGTCGACGAACGCGAGGTGCTCGCCGTGCTCGCGGCGCTTGGCGACCCAGCCGCAGATCGCGAGGCGTGACCCGACGTCCGTGGCCCCGAGCGTGCCGCAGAGCCGATCGCGCATCGACGTGGCGTCGACCTCGCTCATGGGTGCCCGCCGCTGATGGTGCCGGAGGCCGTTGCTCGCGCGAGCAGCTGGTCGGTGGGCTCGGTGGTCTGGGTGCCGGCAGCGAGGTCGCGGACGACCACGGTGCCCGCGGCGCGCTCCGCCTCGCCGACGATGAGCGCCACCGCCGCGCCCGAGCGGTCCGCAGCCTTGAGCTGTGCCTTCATCGACCTCGCGTCGTAGGCGCGCTCGGCGCGCACGCCCGCCCGCCGCAGGGCGATGACCAAGTCGCGCGCGGCGTCGCCGCCCGACACGTCGACGACGAATACCTCCGGGTGGCGCTCGCGCAGCGCGAAGACGCCCTCGGCGTCACAGGCCAGCAGCACGCGCTCGATGCCGCTGCCGAACCCGATCCCCGGCGTCGGGTCGCCCCCGAGCGCCTCTGCGAGCAGGTCGTAGCGCCCGCCCCCGCCGACCGCGTCGCTCGCCGACTCGAGCGCCGACGAGTTGAACTCGAACGTCGTGCGCGTGTAGTAGTCCAAGCCGCGCACCAGACGCTCGTCGCGCTGCCAGGCGATGCCCACGGCGTCGAGGCCGGCGGTCACCCGCGCGAAGTGCACCGAGCACGGCTCGCAGAGGTGGTCGCCAAGTCGCGGTGCGTCTGCAGTGACCTTGAGGCAGGGCTCGCGCTTGCAGTCGAGCACGCGAAGCGGGTTGCGGTCCCATGTGTCGCGGTGCTCGTCGCACAGGTCGCCGGCGTGCTCGGCGAGGAACGCCCGGAGCAGCTCGAGGTAGCCGGGACGGCACGTCTGGTCGCCGAGCGAGTTCAGCCGCAGCTCGACACGGGTGAGCCCGAGTGCGCGGTAGAAGTCGTGCGCGAGGGCGATCACCTCGACGTCGACGTCGGGGTCCTCGGTGCCCAGCACCTCGGCGCCGACCTGGTGGTGCTGGCGGTAGCGCCCGGCTTGGGCCTGCTCGTAGCGGAACGCCGGCGTCACGTACCAGACGCGCCACGGCACCGCAGGGTGGTGCTGGACGAACGCGCGGACGATCGGGGCGGTGCCCTCCGGGCGAAGCGCAAGGCGCCGCCCGCTTCGGTCCTCGAACTCGTACATCTCCTTGCCAACGACCTCGGACGCCTCGCCGATGCCACGGCGGAACACCCGAGCGTCCTCGAAGGTCGGCGTGTGCGCGAGGCCGAAGCCGTGTCGCCCGGCGAGCACGGCGTACGCGGCGATGAGGTCCTCCCAGCGCTGGGACGCGGGCGGCAGGACGTCGTGGGTGCCCTTGGGGCTCCGCGGCACGAACTCGCCGGTGTCGCGCTCCTCGGCGCCCGTCACTTGGAGCGGCCCGGGAGCTGGCGGTACGCGTCGAACACGCCGTCGATCTGCTTGAGCTGGGTGAGCACGCTCGCGAGGTGCGAGGGGTCGGCCAGCTCGACCTCGAAGGTCATCTTGACCACGCGGTCCGGCGAGGTCGTCGAGTGCGACGAGATGATGTTGAGGTGGCT
>DATBQT010000053.1:0-1751 GCA_036560685.1 Acidimicrobiales bacterium | reverse complement strand
CCGAGCTGAATTCGCGCCTTCGCACCGGGGTTCGGACGCGAGGAGCAGTAGGGTCCGGCGAGTCCGACTGGGAGGGCGCGATGGCAGACGTCGAGGTGACCACCTCGCAGCGCGTGACGATCGTCACGATCTGTCGCCCAGCGCGTCGCAACGCCGTCGACGGGCCGACGGCGCGACTGCTCACCGAGGCCTTCCGCGAATTCGATGCCGATGACAGCGCGGACGTGGCCGTGCTCACCGGGGCTGATGGCACCTTCTGTGCGGGAGCGGACCTGACTGCGGTCTCGTCGGGATCTGGGAATCGAGTGGACGTAGACGGTGATGGTCCGATGGGTCCCACTCGCCTGCGACTCGGCAAGCCCGTGATCGCTGCAATCGAGGGCTACGCGGTCGCAGGTGGGTTGGAGCTCGCGCTGTGGTGTGACCTGCGCGTCGCCGGGGAACACGCCGTCCTGGGTGTGTTCTGCAGGCGATTCGGCGTGCCGCTCGTCGACCTCGGGACGGTGCGCCTGCCACGGCTCATCGGTCACGCTCGAGCGTTGGACCTCATCCTCACGGGCCGTGGTGTCGACGCAGGCGAAGCGCTTGGCATGGGGCTCGTGAATCGCGTCGTCGAGGACGGCGCGGCGCTCGACGCCGCGGTCACGCTGGCGGCCGAGCTTTGCGCACTCCCCCAGCAGTGCCTCAGGCACGACCGGCTGTCGGCGTTCGAACAGTGGGACCTGAGCGAGGACGACGCGATGCGCAACGAGGTTGCCCACGGCCTCGCGGTCATCCGGTCGGGCGAGACCCTCGAGGGTGCCACGCGTTTCGCTGAGGGCGCCGGGCGCCACGGAGGTCGCGCGACCGCGTCGTGACGCGCAGTCAGCGCTCGAGGACCGCGATGCACTCGAGGTGCTCGGTCATCTCGAACAGGTCGAACGCTCGAACCGAACGCAGCGCCCATCCGGCGTCCAGAAGCACGCGGAGGTCGCGCGCAAAGGTGGAGGGGTCGCACGAGACCGAGACAAGCCGCCGGATGGATCGCACCTCGCACACCGCAGCAAGCGCTCCTCGGTCCGCGCCTCGACGGGGTGGGTCCATCACGACGTGGGTGCATCCGTCCGATGCTCGCTCGACGGAGCGACGGTCCACCTTCGCCGTCACGACCTTCGCCCACCTGTAGGCAGCAAGATTGCGCCTCGCGTCGGACGTCGCGGCACGCGAGGCGTCGACGCCCACGACCGACCCCGTCTCTCCAACGGCGATCGCGGCGAAGCGGGTGAACAGCCCCGCACCGCAGTACAGGTCGAGGACGCCGTCACCCACAGCGAGCTCGAGTCCGGCGAGGACCACGTCAACCAGCAGCGCAGGCGCGCTCCGATGGACCTGCCAGAACACGCCCGCCCCGACCTCGAACGCCTCGCCGAGCACGGTCGTCGCCTGGCCCCTCGCCAGGCCCGCCTCATCGAGCACCGACTCGTTGCGATGACTCGGCGCGCGTCGGTCCGTGCCTCGCTCGACGGTCGTCACCGAGACCGTTGGTGAGATGGCCCCATCGAGCGAGATCGCCTCGACCTCTGCGCCGGGCGTCCACGTGCGCGCGCCAAGTCGCAGCTGCACGATCGCCGGGACACCGAGCGCGCACGCCTCGACCGCCAGCAGCTCGTGGGTGCGGTGGCGCCGCATCGCCAGGTGTCCCGCCTCGTCCGCGGCGAAGCGCACCCTGGTCCTCGTTGCGAGTCCGTCGCCGTCGGGCAGGGCGGCCTCGA
>DATBQT010000052.1:0-3037 GCA_036560685.1 Acidimicrobiales bacterium | reverse complement strand
CGCCGGCGCGCTGCGCCAGCTGACAGAGGACCACTCGGTCGCGGCCGAGCTCGTCCGCCTCGGGCGCATCGACGAGGAGGAGGGTGCCGAGCACCCGGGACGCCACGTGCTGACGCGCGCGCTCGGCGTGGACCTCAACGTCGAGCCCGACCTCATCGAGATCACCGCGACCGCAGGCGACCGCCTGCTGCTCTGCAGCGACGGGCTGAGCAACGAGCTCGGCGTCGACGAGATCGTCCGGATCCTCCAGGTGGGCACCCCGTCGGACGCGGCGCGCGCGCTCGTCGCGGCGGCGAACGCCCACGGGGGGCTCGACAACATCACCGCCGTCGTGGCGGACGTGACCGAGGCGCCAGAGGCACCTGTGTCCGTCGAGCCGTCGACCTCCGCGGTGCCCGCGGTCGTGCACGCGCCCGCGCCGACCGACGCCGCCACGGGCCCCGACGCCGTCCGCGCGCCGCCCGCGCTCGCGCTTCGCCCCGTGCTCTCGCGCCGCGAGCGCAGCCGCCGTCGCCGCGAGGACCGTCGCGAGCGCCGGGCGTGGAACAAGTGGGTGAGCTTCCGCGGCGCGGTCTTCATGCTCGCCATCGCCGCGGTGCTCGTCGGCGGCTACGCCGTGCTGCGCTGGTACGCCACGTCGAACTACATCATCACGGTTCGCGCCGAGGGCGGGAAGCCGAAGATGGTCGTGCTGCAGGGACGAGCGGGCGGGTTCTTGCTGTGGAACCCGAAGGTCGCCTACACCGAGCCGTATGGTCCGCTGCAGCTGCCGACCGAGGTTCGCGCCCTGTTGGTCGCGGGTATCGACGAGCCGACGCTCGCTGACGCCAAGACGTACCTCATGAACAACCACAACATGTGGCTGGTGGGCCGCGGCCACTCGACCACTGGGTCCACCACGACCACGTTCAGCACTACGGGAGGCACCTAATGCGAGGACGCGTCACCGCCCTGTCCGTCATCATCGTCCTGCTCTTCGGGCTCGTGCTCGGCCAGGCCGCCTTCATCCAAGTCCACCGCGCGGCCGGTCTCGACGCGTCGCCGGGCAACCCACGGAACAACTCGCAGTCCACCTCGCAGTACCCGCGCGGGAACATCTACTCGTCCAACGGGCTCCTGCTCGCCAAGTCGGTGCACACGGCGGACTCGACCTACCCCTGGGTGCGCCGCTACCCGCTCGGCCGGCTGACCTCGGACGTCGTGGGCTACAGCTCGACGATCTACGGGACCGGCGGCATCGAGTACGAGTACAACAACTTCCTGGTCTCCCACGCCCAGCCGGCGCGCTCGGCGATCCAGGTCCTCGACCCCGTCCACTCCTACGACAACGTCAAGCTGACGCTCGAGGTCGCCCTCCAGCAGGTCGCGGCCCGGGCGCTCAACGGCACCGACGGCGCGGTCGTGGCCCTCAACCCCAAGACCGGCGCGGTGCTCGCCATGTACTCGAACCCGACCTACAACCCCGCGCCGCTCGCCGCGCTCAACGCGTCCGTCCAGCACGCGGCCTGGATCAAGTACAACAAGAACAACGTGCACGGCTTCCCGCCGCTGGGCTCGGTCGCGACGCAGCAGACCTTCCCGCCTGGCTCGACGTTCAAGGTCGTGACGACCGCGGCGGTCTACCGCTACTGGCCCGCGCTCGCACAGAAGAGCTACGGGCCGTACTCGTGCCTGCCACTCGCGCAGTGGCACTCGACGCTGTGCTTGCAGAACTCAGGCGGCGGGTCGTGCGGCGGCACCATCAAGGTGATGCTGCCCGCGTCGTGCGACCCGGGCTACGCCAACATCGGCTTCGACCTCGGCGCGTCGACGCTCTTCGACCAGGCGCGACAGTTCGGCTACAACTCGATCCCGCCGCTCGACCTGCCCGGCGTCGTCCCTTCGTACTTCCCGCCGCCGAACTACTTCTTGAATCATCAGCCCTCCACCGGGTACGCGGCGATCGGACAGGACAACGTCCGGGCCACCGCGCTCCAGGACGCGCTCGTGGCGGCGGGGATCGCGAACCGGGGCATCGTGCTCGCCCCGCACTTCCTTCGCTCCATCATCGACCCGCTCGGCAACGTCGTGGCCCGGACCCGCAACAGCGTGTGGCGGCGGCCGCTCACCGCCGCGCAGGCCGCACAGATCGTGCCGCTCATGCAGGGCGTCGTCCAGTACGGCACGGCGCAGCTGGTCGGCTTCCTCCCCCAGGACGACGTCGCGGCGAAGACCGGCACCGCCCAGACCGGGGTCGGCAACACCAACACCGACGACTGGATGATCGCATTCGCCCCTGCGAGCGACCCCGTGGTCGCGGTCGCGGTCGTCGTCCCCTACCAGTCGCTGAACGGGTACGGCGCGACGGTGGCGGGCCCGATCATGAAGTGCGTGATCGAAGCGCAGTTGGCCATCGTCGCGGGCCAGCCACCCGCCGGCACCGCCACCACGTGCCCGTTGTGATGCTGCACGAGGTCGCAATTTCTGCGCGGCGTAGGCTCGGCGCCTGATGGAACCCGTCGAGGCCCCGCGGACCTTCTCGGGCCGCTACGAGGTGACGCACCTGATCGCCCGTGGCGGCATGGCCCAGGTGTACCGGGCCCGCGACATCCGCCTCGGCCGCTTCGTCGCGCTCAAGGTGCTGTTCCCCGAGCTCTCCGTCGACCGGACGTTCGTCGAGCGCTTCCGCCGCGAGGCCCAGGCCGCCGCCAACCTCTCGCACCCCAACATCGTCGCGGTCTACGACTGGGGCGAGGACGAGGGCACCTACTTCATCGTGATGGAGCTCGTGACCGGCACGTCGCTCGCCACGGCGCTGCGCCACGAAAAGACGATGGCAGCGACGCGCGCAGCGACGATCGCCGCGCAGGTCGCCAACGCCCTCGCCTACGCACACCGCCACGGCGTCGTGCACCGCGACATCAAGCCCGGCAACGTGCTGCTGACCGACGACGGACAGGTGAAGGTGACCGACTTCGGCATCGCCCAGGCGATGTCGGTGGAGGACCAGCTGGCCGAAGAGGGTTCGGTCATGGGGACCGCGACGTACTTCTCGCCC
>DATBQT010000051.1:0-1828 GCA_036560685.1 Acidimicrobiales bacterium | reverse complement strand
TTCATCCTTGGGGGGCTCGGCACCGGCCTCGCGGACGACCTCGACATCTTCGTCCGCATGGCTAAAGAGGGGCTCGCCGCGAGCCCGATCGGCGAGATCCTCGTCGAGCGTTCGGTCGCGGGGTGGAAGGAGTTCGAGCTCGAGGTGATGCGCGACGTCGCCGACAACTGCGTCGTGGTCTGCTCGATCGAGAACTTCGACCCGATGGGCGTGCACACGGGCGACTCGATCACCGTCGCGCCGGCCCAGACCCTCTCGGACGTCGAGTACCAGGCGATGCGTGACGACTCGTTCGCGGTGCTGCGGCGCGTCGGTGTGGAGACGGGCGGCTCCAACGTCCAGTTCGCCGTCGACCCGCGCACCGGCGAGCGCCTCGTCATCGAGATGAACCCTCGCGTCTCGAGGTCCTCGGCGCTCGCCTCGAAGGCGACGGGGTTCCCGATCGCGAAGATCGCGACGCGCCTCGCGGTGGGCTATCGGCTCGACGAGATCGCGAACGACATCACGAGGGCGACCCCGGCGAGCTTCGAGCCCGTCTTGGACTACGTCGTGACCAAGGTGCCGAGGTGGCAGTTCGAGAAGCTCCCCGGTGCCGAGCCACGGCTCGGCACGCGGATGCAGTCGGTCGGCGAGGTGATGGCGATCGGGCGCACGTTCGCCGAGAGCCTGCAGAAGGCGCTGCGGTCCTTGGAGCAGGGACGTGACGGCCTCAACGCGGACTCGGCCGAGCTGCACTACGACGGCGTCGCAACCGAAGAGCTGCTCGAGCGCTCGGCGATCGCCACGCCGGACCGGATCTTCGACCTCGAGGTGCTGCTCCGGCGCGGCGTGGGGATCGACGAAGTCCACGCGGCGACCGGCATCGACCCGTGGTTCTTGCACCAGCTCTCCGGTATCGCGACGCTGCGCCAGTCCCTCGAGACGCACCGAGCGAGCACCGACCCGCTGGGCGCGCTCGGTGCCGACGCGCTGCGCACGGCCAAGCGGTGGGGGTTCTCCGACGCCCAGCTCGCCCACCTCGTGGGCGCGACGACCGACGAGGTTCGAGGCGCGCGGATTGCCGCGGGCATCGTGCCGACCTACAAGACCGTCGACACGTGCGCCGCGGAGTTCGAGGCGCACACGCCGTACCACTACTCCACCTATGAGGACGAAGACGAGGTCGCCCCCTCTGAGCGCGATCGCGTGATCATCCTCGGGTCGGGCCCGAACCGGATCGGCCAGGGCATCGAGTTCGACTACTGCTGCGTGCACGCGGCGCGCTCGCTGCACGACGCGGGCTACGAGACGATCATGGTGAACTGCAACCCCGAGACGGTGTCGACCGACTACGACACCTCGGACCGGCTCTACTTCGAGCCGCTCACCGCCGAGGACGTGCGCAACGTGCTCGACGCCGAGCACGCCGCGAGCCGCGACGGCGCCGTCGTCACCGGCGTGGTGGTCACGCTCGGGGGGCAGACCCCGCTCAAGCTGTCGCACGCGATCGATCCGGCGCTCGTGCTCGGCACGCCGCCCGACGCGATCGACCTCGCCGAGGACCGCGAGCGCTGGAACGCGCTGTGCTCATCGCTGGGCCTCCGCCAGCCGCCAGGAGGCACCGCGACGACGCAGGCGCAGGCGCGAGCGGTCGCTCGCGACGTGGGCTACCCGGTGCTCGTGCGCCCGAGCTACGTGCTCGGTGGGCGCGACATGCAGATCGTCTACGACGACGACGGCCTGAGGCGCAGCCTGACCTCGATGCTGGGGACCGCCGAATCGGTTGGCTCACTCCGGCGCGAGGGCGGCGTGACCGCCGAGCGCCCCGTCCTCATCGACCGGTTCTTGG